>JABMNW010000176.1 GCA_013204455.1 Acidimicrobiaceae bacterium | reverse complement strand
GCAGAGCAACCGCCTTGTAAGCGGTAGGTCGTGGGTTCGATTCCCACCCTCGGCTCGACCAAACTGGGCATAGTAAAAGATGTAAGGTAATCAGGTAAGTTAATTACGTATGAGTCAAGAACAATCACGCCCACGCCGCGCAACATCCAGTACCCGTTCGTCTGGTGGCGGATCCAATGTCAATTCGACTTTGTCGATCATCATCGCAGTGCTTGCGGTGTTGCTTGGATTTTTCATTCTGCGTGATATTCGAAATGATCAGTCAGGTCAAACTTTGCAAGCAGAATCTGATAACACTATTGCCACTGGAACTGACACGACACTCGTCGAAGTTCCAGTTGCAACAACACTCGTGTTAACTGCATTTAAAGTTCAAATTGCAAACGCTTCGGGCATTTCTGGTAGTGCTGGTCAGTTAACAACCGAGTTGCAAGGTCGCGGATACATCGTGCAACCAGCACTTAACAAGAGCGAGATCACACCAAAACAAACTGTGACAGTCGTGTACTACTTACTTGGTAGCGAAGCTGCTGCTGCAGCAGTTGCAAATGAACTAGGCGGAGTTGGAATTGCCGCGATGCCAGCACCAATCCCGACTGAAACCGGAAAACTAGGCGAAGCCAGTGTGCTCGTTTTACTCGGCACTGACATTGCTGGCAAACCACTTGGCTCGGGTGCAACAGTTGTTGTGCCTGTAGCACCGACAACTACAACCGGCTAGTCACCTAACGCTCGCTTCTTTAGCGTTGCGCAAGAGTTGAATTGCGGCTTGTTCAACGCAGTGCAACGGCCGTTGCATTGCATCCTCACGACCAAATAATTTGACAAGGCTGACTGCGTTGATCCGTCCGATTACATCCTCGTGTATGTCACCGCAAATCGCCGCAATCGAAATCTTTTGCTCACGAGCAAGTTCCGCCATTGAGCCAACTACTTTGCCTGCGAAACTCTCGCTGTCCATGAAACCCTCACCAGTAATTATGTAGTCAACATCGATTAAAAGATCGTCCAGCAAAACCTCTTCGGCCACGAGATCAAAACCCGGTACAAGTTTTGCGCCAAGTGCAGCAAGACCACCAGCGAGGCCACCAGCCGCACCCGCACCAGCCAACTTCGAAACATCAACGCCATAGTTGTCGTGATACATCTGCACGAGTCGCTCGAGACGCGTTGTGAGAAATTGGACCTGTGCAGGTGATGCACCTTTTTGTGGACCAAATAATTTTGCCGCATCCGTGAACTTTGTCGTCACATCACATGCAACCACAAACTCAACACCTTTGAGTCGTGCCGGCGTTTGAATCGCACGCACTGCGCCCAGTCCGCCATCTGTTGTTGCCGAACCACCAAGACAGACAATGATTCGTGTCGCGCCAAGATCCAACGCGGCGTCGATGATCTCACCAGTTCCGGTTGTTGACGCGGCAACGGCATCATTTTTTTCATGGCCACCAGCGAGTAGCAATCCTGAGGCGAAGGCCATTTCAATAATTGCGGTCCCGCGATGTAAACGCCACTGCGCATTCACAGGATCACCGAGGGGGCCAGTTACAAGTGTCGTTCGATTCGCTCCACCAAGAGCATCAAGGGTTCCCTCGCCTCCGTCGGCGAGTGGTCGCTCGATACAGTCGTAGCCAAGTTCCCAACAGGCGTGCCCGATCGCGGTTGCGACTTGTGCCGCAGTGGCAGTGCCCCGAAACTTGTCAACGGCCGCGAGCACTTTCATTCGTTCAGGTTAGAGGGCGTAGTGTTCTCAAGATGACAAGCAACAACGACCTTCTTTCAGCCGACGCTACTCAACAGATTTCCGCTTTACGAGCCAAACAGATTTCGCCAAGTGAGCTTCTAGACGAAGCAATAAAGGCCGTTGAGCGTGTGAATCCGAAACTTAATTCGCTAATTCACGAACGCTTTGATGCTGCACGCACCGAGGCAAAAAATGTCGACTTAAATGCACCTTTTGGTGGCGTGCCGATGGTTGTTAAAGATCTTGAGTGTGCGATTGCCGGCGAGCCACATCACATGGGCGCACGGTTTTTAAAAAATGCTGGTTACCGAGCGCCGAACGATTCGTATCTTGCAGAACGATTTCGCAGTGGCGGATTTGTGATCATCGGAAGAACTAATACGCCTGAATTCGGCGGCACGATCACAACAGAACCACTTGCATATGGTCCGTGTCGAAATCCGTGGAACACGAATCACTCAACAGGTGGATCAAGTGGCGGCTCGGCAGCAACTGTTGCCTCGGGATGTGTGGCGGTTGGTCACGCCAATGACGGTGGCGGATCAATTCGAGTTCCAGCGAGCGAATGCGGTCTAGTTGGATTAAAGCCTTCGCGTGGTCGTGTGAGTAAGGGCCCGGACATCGGTGAATCATGGATGGGATCAACAATTGATGGCTGTGTTACACGATCGGTTCGCGACACGGCTGCCGTGCTTGATCTAATCAGCGGCTACGAAGCTGGTGATCCTTACACGGCTCCCCCATTCGCACGACCTCTGGCACGCGAAGTTGGCGTCAATCCTGGAGCACTGCGCATTGGGATTTTGGATCATCCGTTACTGACCAGTGGTATAGATCACCCAGAAACGCGCGCGAGCATCGCCGAAACTACAAAACTGCTGACAACTCTTGGCCATCACGTTGAGATTGCACATCCTCCAGCTTTTGGCGAACAGTTGTTTTCTGACATGTTCACCATTGTTGTTTGTGCGGCCATGGCATCCGACATTTCGGTTTGGGAAAAATACTTTGGTCGAACGTTGGGCGCAGACGACATCGAACCCGATACGTCTTTTATGGCCGAAATGGGCCGAACAGTTTCAGTATCTGATTACTTGCGAACAGTTGGTGAACTGCATCGTTGGTCGCGTCGCGTGGTCGAGTGGTGGTTGCCACGCGATGGCTCCCGCGGATTTGATTTGCTCTGCACTCCAACAATCGCTGGTCCACCACCGCTGATTGGCTTATTGGCTGGTCCAGAGGGAATGCAACATGCGATCGCAGCGATGCAATACACGGCACAGTTCAACGTCACTGGACAACCAGCGATAAGTCTGCCCTTGCACTGGTCTACTGATGGTTTGCCCATGGGTGTGCAATTTGTTGGCGCACCAAATCGTGAAGATGTTCTTGTACAAATCGCCGCACAACTTGAATCGGCAACGAACTGGTCGCAACGTCGGCCACTAGTGCACGCCTAGCATCAATACAAATGTTTCTCAAAGGTCGACTGCAGTGGTCTTTGCTGGCAGTCACTCTCCTCACTGGAATTTCGTCACTGGTTTTTGCACAGCGAGGCGTCGACGCTCCGCCGCCAACGACGCTTGCAAGTGTCGTGACTACTGTGCCTGTGACGACAACGATCTATGTCGAACCAATACGATATGTCGTGCAACTCGGCGACACACTTTTTAGTATTTCTTCAACTTACTTATTGGATATGAAGGCACTAATGGATTTGAATGGGATAACGAATCCCGACCATGTCGAAGCCGGCCAAGAACTAATTTTTCCTCCGGCCAATGTATTTATTCCCGTATCACCGTCAACGACAATGAAGCCATAATTCAGTTATTTCTGCGTCGAACTGCGTCGATCTATGGTGATTTGCACGATTTCTCGCATTATTCGTGCGATATCAAAATCCTTTGGTGTGTAGACCGCGACAACACCTAGTTGAGTCAATTTCTCACGGTCGTCTTCAGGAATAATCCCACCAACAATTACCGGCGAATCCACTCCAGCCGCACGTAGTTGCGACATCACCTCGGACACGAGGGTCAAATGTGAGCCAGAGAGAATTGAAAGTCCGATCACGTCTGGGTCTTCATCACGTGCCGAGGCCGCGATTTGTTCTGGAGTAAGGCGAATGCCGCTGTAGACGACCTCCATACCCGCATCTCGTGCAGCAACTGCTATTTGTTCAGCGCCACTTGAATGTCCATCTAAACCTGGCTTTGCCACCAGCAAGCGCGGCGGCCCGCCCACTATTGTTTTGACGAATTCAGCAACCTCACCCAATAGATGACCATGACGACCAGATACTCCACCGACACCGGTCGGTGCGCGGTACTCGCCGAATACATCACGCAAGGCTTGTGACCATTCACCAGTTGTGCCACCCGCTTTTGCTAGTTCAATCGACGCAGTCATCAAGTTTGATCCATCACGCGCAGCAAGTTGAAGCCTGCTCAACGCTGCGTCTACTTCACTTTGCTTACGAGCCTTGCGCCACTGCTGAAGTTCCTGCGCCACTTCATTTTCTATTTTCGAATCGACTCTAAGAATGTTGTCGGCTCCGCCGAGAGGCGAGGGCGCTGTTTGCGTGAAGATGTTTACACCGATCACGCGCTGATCGCCCTGTTCGATTCGGCTCGTACGATTCGACATCGATTGCACAAGTCGGCCCTTGAGCACATCCACGGCCTCAAATGCACCGCCAAGAGAAAGAATCTCGCTGAGTTCGGTCCATGCAGCATCGGCTAGTTGCTTCGTCCGCGATTCGATGACATGTGAACCATCAAAAATGTCGTCATATTCAAGCAAATCAGTTTCAAAGGCAAGCACCTGTTGCATTCTCAGTGACCACTGTTGATCCCACGGACGTGGCAAACCCATAGCCTCATTCCATGCTGGTAACTGCACGCTTCGCGCACGAGCATTTTTTGAAAGTGTCACAGCCAGCATCTCGAGAACAATGCGTTGCACATTATTCTCTGGCTGAGCCTCGGTTAACCCAAGCGAATTTACTTGCACCCCATATCTAAATCGCAAAGCGCGCTGATCAGTAATTGCGTAACGTTCTTTTCCAATTCGAGCCCAGAGAGCGACAAAGGCACGCATTTTGCAAACCTCTTCGATGAATCGGATACCAGCATTAACGAAAAACGAGATCGATGAAAATACTTGTGGAAACTGCTCGTCACTCACCTGCCCGCTTGACTTGACAGCATCCAGAATGTCAATCGCGTTGGCTAAGGAAAATGCAATCTCTTGCACCGGTGTCGCACCAACTTCTTGTAGGTGATACGAACAAATATTGATCGGGTTCCACTTTGGGGCGTGTTGCGTACACCATGCAATCATGTCCACAATTATTCGACGCGACGGTTGTGGTGGAAAGATAAATGTACCGCGAGACAAATACTCCTTGAGAATGTCGTTTTGAGTTGTTCCACGCAGTTCGTTAGTCGCAACTCCCTGTTCTTGTGCGTTGGCAATGTATAGAGCTAAAATCCACGCTGCCGTCGCATTAATCGTCATCGAAGTGTTCATCTCGCCTGGTGGAATACCAGCAAGCAGAATTCGCATGTCACCGAGATGTGTTACTGGCACTCCAACTTTGCCAACTTCGCCACGCGCAAGAATATGATCCGGGTCGTAACCGGTCTGCGTTGGTAAGTCAAAAGCAATCGACAATCCGGTTTGACCTTTAGCAAGGTTCGTTCGATATAACTCGTTAGATGCTGAAGCACTCGAGTGGCCCGCGTACGTGCGCATCACCCATGGTTCGTCGCGCTTAGCGGCTTTCGTTGGGTCACTCATTAATAAGCAAGGCTAGTCATGAGAAATCAACGACTAGCCAATGACTAGCCAACAACGAGGGAAAGACTTTTCAGATATTCACTACGCGGAATCGCCACCGCGCCGAGAGTTTTCAAGTGCGGCGTCAACCACTGCACATCGAGTAATGACATTTTGGAAACGAACATCATCTCGACGAGTGCCATAAGCGCAACTTTGGATGCATCACGCAATAAATGAAACATCGACTCGCCAGCAAAAAGGCCTCCAATGCGAACCCCATAAAGTCCGCCCGCCAACAATCCATTTTCATCAAATACTTCTACGCTGTGTGCCCAACCAAGATTGTGCAATTCTGTGTAGGCATCAATAAATTCTTGTGTAATCCATCCTTGATCGCGATGTGGAGCCGCACAACCGCGCATCACAAGTTGGAAACAAGTGTTGACACGTACTTCGTATTTTCGCGCGCTACGACGCATCGAACGCGTGACCAACAAACCGTCCAGTGGAATTACTCCGCGTTGTAGTGGTGACCACCAAACAAGATCTGAGTCTGTTTTTAATTCCTCGGCTATTACATCAACTTCCAAATCGGGTCCGTAATCGAAATCGTCGATTGAAACCATCGGAAACATGCCATGGCGGTATGCGTCAATCAATGTTGCCGGTTTTAGGTCGGCGCCACGACCGACAACATCGTTTACTGGCCATCTACTTGATGGCGGAAACTCCCACACAGACGCACCGAGATGCGTCGGCGTTGCATCCCACTTCATAAACTAGTAATTGTAAAAGCCTTGTTTCGATTTCCGACCAAGTTTTCCTTGCTCAACCAGTTTTCGTAGAGTCGGTCGTGGTTCCAAATTTGAACTTTTAAATTCGCTATAAAGTGCTTCAAGAATCGACACCGACGTGTCAAGGCCAACGAGATCCAGTAACGCGAACGGCCCCATCGGAAAATTACAGCCGCCTTTCATTGCTGTATCAATATCTTCCATGCTCGCCGTGCCTGCTTCAAGCATTGCGATTGCATTATTTAAATACGGAAATAACAACGCATTAACGATGAACCCAGCACGGTCTGCAACTTGGACACCGTCCTTACCGCACGTAGCAACAAACGCGTTGGCTAACGCAATGGTTTCGTCGCTGGCTGTTATCGGACGAATGATCTCAACTAACGGCATGATTACTGCTGGATTAAAAAAATGAATCCCGCATACCTTGTCTGGTCGATTAGTTGACCGAGCCATCTCGATTACCGGCAAAGTACTCGTGTTCGTCGTCAACACGCACGACAGTTTGACAACCTTGTCGAGTTCGACGAATAACCGTTGTTTTGTTGTTAGATCTTCGATTGCTGATTCAATCACGAGATCGCAATTAGCCAAGTCTTCAATCTTGCTCGTCACATAAACATGCGACATCGCAGTATCCATTTGTTCTTGCGAAATTTTGGCCTTGGAAAGTTTATTGGCGAGACTCTTTTCAATCGCTGACCTTGTCGCATGCGCCGTTTGTTCGGCGCGTGAACAAACAACCACATCCATACCTGCACGGCTTACGACTTCGGCGATTCCAGAACCCATGATTCCAGACCCGACGATGCCAACCAATTTAATATCTCGTGTCTGAATCATGCGTGCGACTGTACTTGTGTACAGATGATTTGCCAAACCAATGCCGAAGATCATCTCCGCGTCATTTCTGGGCAGTAACCTCCAAAAGATGAATTCAGCAGAAGAGACGAATATGATCGACGAGTTGATTTACGACTCGCGACGGTTGGTCGCACTAAAAGCCGTGCACAACTTTCGTGACATGGGTGGTTACCCAACAGAAAATGGCCAAACAACAAAGTGGCGAACTCTCTACCGGGCCGATGGCCTGTACCGCCTGACACCCGAGGACGCCCAAGCAGTGATTGCGCTCGGCGTACGTACGGTGATCGATTTACGCACACATCGAGAAGTTGAAAATCGTGGCACGTTTCCAGTCGAAAAATTTCCCGTCACGTTTCATCATCTGCCAATTATCGATACCACTTGGAACGACAATCAAACACCAGATATTGAGGATGCCGTCGAATTCCTCGTTTGGGCATACCGCGACATGTTGAAGATTGCTTCACCAAGGTTCGCCGAGGCAATTGAGGTGATTGCATCAACCGATGTTTTGCCAGTGGTGTTTCATTGTGCAGCGGGCAAGGATCGCACCGGAATTCTGGCTGCACTGATTTTGGCAATGCTCGGTGTCGCCGACGACATCATTTGTGCTGACTACGGCTTAACCCAAGCAGGTATGCAGCGCCTACTTGCATGGGCGAAAATAAACCAACCAGAACTCGCTGTCACCTACGCGCAAATGCCCGCTCGTTTCGCAGCCGCGGATCCCCGAGCGATGGCGATAATCCTCAATGACTTGCACACGAAATATGGTTCGATCCAAAACTTTGTTCTCGAAATCGGTGTTACGCAAGCAACTACATCAATATTGCGCAATTCACTTCTCGCGCCGCTTTAAACAATCAATTTTCGATGATTGTCACTTTCGTGATGCGTAGTTCTTCATTTGGGGGAACACCGTTTGAAGCTGGATCGGCGTTACCTGCTTTATCAAGTGCTGGCACTGTTGTCTCGAGTCCATTAGTTATCTGACCAAACAATGTGTAGCTCGGTGGCAAAGTCATTCCCTGCTCACCAGTGATAATAAAAAATTGACTTCCGTTTGTGTTCGGCCCAGAGTTGGCCATCGCCAATGAGCCAAGTTTGTACTCTCCCGCGCCAGGCAGTTCATCGGCAATTGAATAACCAGGACCACCCGAGCCAGTTGCAGTTGGGTCACCGCATTGCACAACAAAAGAAGGAATCGCGCGATGACAAACTGTGCCGTCAAAATATTTTGATCGAGCCAGATTTACAAAGTTATTTACAGTGCCCGGAGCCCTTGTCAAATCCAACTGAATCGTGAACTCGCCCTTATTGGTTGTTACAACCGCGGTATAACTTTTCGTAGGGTCAGTGCACAATTTCGGTGCGTCAGTAAATTCTCGAACTTGTTCGCCAGAACCATCTGATGGGGCACATTCTCCTAATCCATATGTAAACTGCCCAGCCACAATCGGCGAGATACTTGATTCAGTGCTCGCCGCGACCGTCGAGTCAACTGAAACTTCCGTCGGGCTCTCGTCGTTGCTGTTGCCAGTCAGATACACCAACGCCACGACACCCACAACAACTGCAATGAGCACTGCGATGCGAATGACACGACGACGCAACTTTTGTCGCTGAGTTTGTTGTGCAACCTCTGTTAGGCGAGTGCGGCGATTTTCTTTTTGACGGAGTCGTTTGTCTGTACCCATGAACTGAAAATGCTACAGGTCACAGCGAGCAGCACCGCTAGCGTTGAAACCTGTGGCTCTTATTATTCAAAAATATGGTGGCACCTCGGTTGCCGACCCCGAACGAATGCGCAATGTCGCGCGCCATATTGCCGCAACTAAGGCCGAAGGCCATCAACTTGTAATCGTTGTCTCGGCAATGGGCAAGGCCACCGACAATCTAATGGAACTCGCCCGCCAGGTTTCTTCCGCGCCGTCGGGTCGCGAAATGGATATGTTGCTGACAACTGGCGAACGCATCAGCATGTCTCTGCTATGTATGGCGTTACAAGATCTTTCGGTTGAAGCGATGAGTTTTACGGGAAGTCAGGTCGGCATCATTACCGACACAGTTCACACCAGAGCAAAAATTCTTGAGATTAAGGGCGACCGAGTGCGAGAAGCATTACGCGAAGGAAAAGTTGCCGTCGTTGCAGGTTTTCAGGGTGTCAGTACAGACAAAGAAATCACAACTCTGGGTCGAGGTGGTAGTGACACAACTGCAGTTGCGCTTGCTGCTGCTCTGAAAGCCGATGTCTGTGAGATTTACACCGATGTCACCGGTGTGTTCACGGCCGACCCGCGACTTGTCTCGCAAGCGCGAAAACTCAACCACCTTGAGTTCGACGAAATGCTGGAGATGGCAGGTGCTGGAAGCAAAGTACTCGCGCTTCGCAGTGTCGAATTTGCTCGCAATCACAATGTGCCAATTCATGTGCGCTCAAGTTTTACTTGGGAACAAGGCACATGGATCACTGGTGAGCAACGAAAAGGAGAGAAAAATATGGAAGACCCAATCATCTCAGGTGTTGTACACGACGCTGGTGACGCAAAAATCACAGTGCTCGGTGTTCCCGACCAACCAGGGATTTCTGCCGCGCTTTTCGAACCTTTGGCAAATGCCAATGTCAACGTCGACATGATCGTGCAAAACACATCAACGGCCGGCACAACAGACATTTCGTTTACCTTGCCTAAGACAGATGTTGCAATTGCCGAGCCAATCGTGCAGCGAATCGCCGATCTAGTTGGCGCAACTGGCGTTACTCACGACACAAACATTGCCAAAATTTCACTCGTCGGTGCAGGTATGAAGTCAAGTCCTGGCATCGCCGCCAAGATGTTTCGTGTGCTCGCCGACAACAACGTCAATATCGAAATGATCTCGACGAGCACAATCCGAATTTCGGTAGTTGTGGCCGCGCCAATGCTCGAAAAAGCCGTACGTGCGTTACACACCGCTTTTGATCTAGATAGTGGCCAGGAGTACTCAGCACCACTACCCGAACGCAAGTAGGTTTCAGCACACTTATGGGATCTCGCCGCGCTCATCATTTACCGTGGAGTCGCGCGGGCAATCTTGCCGACAATGATCTGAGTGCCGACGAGGTCGTGCGCGAAACAGGTTGGGTGTTTAACAACGAAACGGGTGCTGATCTGACACTCGAAGAGTTCGTTAATACGGGTGATAGAGAAGTAAAGCGTTATATTCGGTTACTCGAACTCGAGAATATTTCTTTGGAGTCGTCAACTCTGCTTGAAATCGGCAGTGGCATCGGCAGAATGACATCATCATTTACAAATCGTTGTCGCAAAGTTATCGCCGCCGATGTTGACTCAGCATTTTTGGAACGATGCCGACAAACAGTTGCACGTTACGGACGAATCGATCGCCTGAGCACGCTGCATGTCATTGATGGCCGATCCCTCGCACTAAGTGACAACACGGTAGATGTAGTTTTTTCATATATCACTTTGCAACATTGTCAACCACAAGATGCAATTGATCTGATCAAAGAGGCCATCCGAGTTACATCCAGCGGTGGCACAGTTGTGCTCAACTTTCGGACTTGGGTACTCAAAGATGTGGCTCTAGTTCCACTCGGAATTGCAGTTCGTGCGCTGTGGAAGGTTCCCGTTGTCGGTACACGTCTGGCTCACTGGCGTTGGTCAACGCGACTTGGCTGGCAAGCAAACCGACTTAAACCAGACACCGTGGTGGCCGCAGTTGCACCGGCACTACGCGAAATAAAAGTGTTTCATTCGGCAAAACGTAAACTCCAGGTTTCTGCGTGCGGAATCATTCCCGTACAAGCGCGCCCGACCAATCGGATAAATCCGAGCCACTGGTGGTTGGTCGCTCAAGTATCCTAAAGGCGTGACAAAAAGCGTCTCATTGGGAATCGTCGGAGCCACCGGCATGGTCGGCAATGTAATGCGCACATTGCTCGTTGAACGTAGTTTCCCAGTATCAAGCGTCAGATTTTTTGCATCGGCGCGATCTGCTGGCAGTGTCATCGAATGGAACGGCCGCAAGATTACTGTCGAAGATGCTTCAACCGCCGAGACAAGCGATCTTGACATCGCGATTTTTTCTGCAGGTGCAACCACCTCACGTGCAATCGCCGAGATGTACGCTAAACGTGGCACCATAGTTATCGATAATTCTTCTGCATGGCGGATGAACCCCGACGTGCCGTTAATTGTCTCGGAAGTCAACCCAGAAGATATTCACGAAGCGCGACTCGGGATTATTGCCAATCCAAATTGCACGACGATGGCAGCAATGCCAGTACTCAAACCACTGCATGATGCTGCAGGTCTGGTGCGCATGGTCGTGAGCACATATCAAGCAGTCAGTGGCATGGGTGTATCGGGAGTGGCTGAACTACATGCGCAAGTTGAGTCTGCTGTCGAGAACGCACCGCAACTGACCTACAACGGTGAGGCTATTTCGTTTCCTCCCCATGAAAAATTTCCACGCACAGTTGCATTCAACGTTGTGCCATTTGCAGGCTCTCTCGTTGATGACGGAATGTTAGAAACCGATGAAGAGCAAAAACTCCGAAATGAGAGTCGAAAAATTTTGCACATTCCAAATCTTCGTGTCTCTGGAACATGCGTACGCGTGCCCGTGTTCACCGGCCACTCGCTTTCTCTAAATGTCGAATTTGATCGCGCAATCACTCCAGCCGAAGCGACAAAAATTCTGTCTAACGCAATAGGAGTAAGTGTTGTTGATATTCCAACACCGCTAAATGCGGCCGGCAAGAATCCAAGTTTTGTCGGCCGAATCCGTCAAGATCATTCAGTCGAAGGCAACCGCGGACTCGTGTTATTTGTTTCAAACGACAATCTTCGCAAAGGTGCGGCGTTGAACGCATTGCAGATCGCAGAAGTAATCGCAAATGGCTAGTAAAAATAGTAAATAAAAATATTTAATTGTCGGGGAGAGGAGATTTGAACTCCCGGCCTCCACGTCCCGAACGTGG
>JABMNW010000175.1 GCA_013204455.1 Acidimicrobiaceae bacterium | reverse complement strand
GTTGGTGGCGAAAAAATGTCTAAGACAACGGGCAATGTCGTTAATCCATTAGATCTGATTGACGATGTCGGCGTAGATGGTTTTCGTTATTACGTTTTAGCCGACACAAATTACGGCAACGACGGCGATTTTTCTTACGAGGGCTTGATCTCGCGTTACAACTCGGATCTCGCAAACAATTTCGGCAATCTTGCCGCACGGGTCGCCACGGTCGTCGAGAAAAAGTGCGGTGGAATCGGACCAGTGCCGACTCACGAGAGCCCATTGGCCCAAATCGCGGCGCGCTGCGTCGCTGAAACAATTGCCGAATGGCGCGCGGTGCAACCAAGTCGCGCTCTGGATGCAACCTGGAGTTTAATTCGTGCAACGAATGCCTACCTCGAAACAAACGAACCATGGAAAATGGAACCAGGCACTGATCTAAATCGCGTGATGGGTGACGCACTCGAAGCACTGCGTATCGTCACGATTTTAGCAAGTGTGGCAATGCCGAGGACAACTCAAGATGTGTGGCAACGAATTGGTATGACAGGCAATGTTGCCGATCAACGCATTGGTACCGACACGCTGTGGGGTCGTTACCCCGGTGGCACAACGGTTACGAAAGGTGACCCGCTTTTCCCTCGCAAAAAGCTGTAAACCATGAACGATGTGCAAGGCGATTTACTTGAGTGGGTTGACACCCATTGTCATGTCACCGACGAAGAAATTCCTGGGGGAACGGACACGGCGCTAACTGCGGCCCGTGCAGCCGGAGTAAAGCGCATAATCACAATTGGCACCAACGCAACAACTTCGCGCCTCGCGATTGAGGTTGCAAGCCAACACTCAGATGTCTGGGCCACAGTGGGGCTGCACCCGCATGATGCCAAACTCGGGCTGGATGGTCTACGCGAGCTATTAAGTGAACCGCGTGTCGTGGCGATTGGCGAATGCGGGCTCGACTACTACTACGACTATTCAGATCGCAAGGTGCAACGCGAGATGTTCGCCGCCCAAATTGCTCTTGCACACGAGCACGATCTCTCACTTGTGATCCACTCGCGTAACGCATGGGACGACACATTTGATTTGCTTGATGCTTGTGGTGTTCCTAAGACGACAATCTTTCATTGCTTTACAGGATCGCCAGTTGAGGCTCGAAAATGTCTAGATCGCGACGCATATCTTTCGTTTTCTGGAATCTTGTCATTTAAAAATGCCCAAGACATTCGCGATGCTGCACAAATGTGCGACATCGACAAAATACTTGTGGAAACTGATAGTCCGTTTCTTGCGCCAGTTCCACATCGCGGAAAATTAAATCAGCCTGCTTATCTTGTTGATGTCGGTGCGTGTCTGGCAAAAGTGCGCAATGTTGCAGTCAGTGAAATCGCCAGCCAAACCACCAGAAACGCATTCGTTGCGTTCCCTGGCATCGTTGCGTAGCCTTTACATTCCGCCGATCTCGGCGGTCGCAACACAGAGAAAAACCAGCGAAAACACAGATAGAACACGGAGAAAACAAGTTGTTTCTTTCGGCATTTGATCGTCGACGCATTGTGCTCATCGCACTGGTGACTCTCTTCGCTCTGCCTACATTGTGGGTCGTCAGTCGCGACAAGGCCGCGCCAGACAGCATTTCTGCGACGATAATCGGCACAAGCGACTCGGTGGATTCAGCAACTGCAAGCGCGGCATCGGACGAGTCTTTGGAGCCGATGATTCTTGGTGGGCCAGCCCCAATAGTCCAAGATGGTTCAGCACGCATTGCCTACCCGGCAACAGACCCGACTGGTGTGCAGGCAATCGCGTCTTTCAGCAATTTTGATGGTGGTCCGAACATCGTTTGCTATATACCCGTGGCGCCACTTGGGATTTCAATAACGGTGAAGAACCTCAACAATGGACGAACCACAAGATGCACCAATGTCTACCGTATTTCGCTGCCAAGTGGGATAACGATGTTGTTACATACGAACGTATTTGAGTCGCTGGCAAATCTTGTCGACGCACCGATCCCCGTATCCGTCTCCTGGTGACACTTTCTCGCACGGAAGTTTTGTCCCTGCTGACAAAACATGGACTCGCACCCAGACGTTCCTTCGGTCAGAACTTCGTCGTTGATGCCAACACCGTTCGAAAAATCACGCGCCTGGCAAATATATGTGAAACCGATTTTGTTCTCGAGATCGGTGCGGGTCTCGGCTCGCTGACACTTGCACTCGCAGAAACTGGCGCTCAGATTGTCGCAGTCGAGATTGATAACGGTCTGGTTGAAGTATTGCGAGAAACCACTTCGTCGCTGGCAAATGTTGAGGTGATTCACGCCGACGCGTTACAACTTGATTGGCGTCCGTTATTAGCCAAATCGCAACATTGGCAGGTTGTGGCAAATCTTCCGTATAACGTGGCCACGCCAATCATCGCCGAGATCTTGGATCGAGTTGCCCAAGTGAGTCACTTACTTGTAATGGTGCAACGCGAAGTTGCCGAACGACTTGTGGCCAGTGTCGGCAGTCCTGCCTATGGTGCGGTGAGTGTAAAAATCAACTATTGGGCAACTGCGCAAATTATCGCCGATGTGCCAGCCTCGGTTTTCTATCCGCAACCACGTGTTGAGTCGGCTCTCGTCGATATTCATCGCCGCAGTGAACCAGGGGTTTCTGGTGTTGTTGCGAGTGAATTGTTTGCTCTCGTGCGTGCTGGATTTTCCAAGCGTCGCAAAATGCTACGTCGTGCGCTTAACGGTATTGCTACGCCAGAAAATTTCGCTACTGCGCAAGTTGCCCCCGAAGCGCGCGCCGAAGAGCTAGACCTACAGGCATGGGGCCGACTGTGTCGAGCAATAAACGGGAGTAAAAATTATCACTGAACAAACGATCATTTTGTCGGCACCGGCCAAACTTACGGTGTCACTGCGTGTAACTGGCATTCGGTCTGACTCATTTCATTTAATTGACGCCGAAATGGTGACGCTCGCGCTCGCCGACAAACTTGAGATCAATCCGAACATTGACAGAATCGAATTAATTGGCAAGTTCGCCTCCGGACTATCTACCGGCGAAGACAACCTTGTCGCTCGCGCACTAAAACTTGTCAACCGACGCGCAGGAGTTGTGATCACAAAAAATATTCCATCTGGCGGCGGCTTAGGAGGCGGATCAGCAGATGCTGCTGCTGTTTTACGCTGGGCAGGATTTACAGATCTTGTTGCGGCAGCGAAGTTAGGTGCAGACATTCCGTTCTGTATCGTTGGTGGACGTGCACGAGTGCGAGGTATCGGCGAAATAATCGAACCGCTTCCAAATACGCGTCGCGAAATTACTCTCGTAATTCCACCATTTTCAGTTTCGACTCCAGCGGTTTATCAAGCGTTCGACGAACTCACACAATTCGGCAAAGTGCCGATTAAAAACTTAGGCAGCAACGATTTAGAAGCAGCGGCAATTTACGTTGAACCGCGACTGGCGATTTGGAAACAAAAAATTGCTACGGCCACGGGATGCGAGCCAATGCTTGCAGGTAGTGGTTCTACGTGGTGGCTCGATGGCATATTCGAAAACATGGCAAGCCAATTGCCCAAGGCAACAGTTTTAGTAACACACACTCAATAAAGCGCACCCTTACATAACGCGAACACGGCGCTACTAAATGGCTCGTAACTAGCCAGTTATTTTCGACGTTGGTGTCGGGTTCGGCGAAGCATCTTCTTGTGCTTCTTCTTGCGCATTCGTTTGCGGCGACGCTTGACC
>JABMNW010000174.1 GCA_013204455.1 Acidimicrobiaceae bacterium | reverse complement strand
TTTGCTCGGTGGGACGCTCGCTGCTGGCGGGGCAAACGCAATAAATATGTATATCGATCGTGATATCGACAAACTAATGAAGCGAACGCAGACTCGACCACTTGTTACTGGATTAATCGCGCCAAAAAATGCACTTGTGTTTGCTCTGGCACTTGAGGTCGTTGCATTCGCCGTGTTATGGTCTGGCGCTAATTTACTTTCTGCACTACTGGCACTCAGTGCCACAGCGTTCTATGTCTTCATCTATTCGATGTGGCTAAAGCGCACCAGCAAACAAAACATTGTCATTGGTGGCGCGGCCGGAGCAGTGCCAACTCTTATTGGTTGGTCTGCTGTAACGAATTCGGTTGGTTGGCCAGCTGTTTGGCTATTTATTATTATTTTTCTCTGGACACCTCCCCATTTTTGGGCACTTGCAATTCGTCACGCCGATGAGTACCGCGCGGCAAAAGTGCCGATGTTGCCGTCAGTTGTTTCGATCGAGCGAACTGTGCGCACGATGGTTGTGTACACGGTGGTTCTCGCTGTGGCAACACTTGTGCTTATTCCGGTTGCTGGTCTTGGCTGGATTTACGGTACATCGGCAGTAGTGCTGGGTCTTGGTTTTATTATTGGCACCGCGATGCTCGGTTACAAACCAACCGAGGCATGGTCAATGCGTGTGTTCTCTTTCTCCATCACCTATGTGACACTGCTTTTTGGCGCACTGATGGTGGATGTCCTCATTTCATAAAGGACTTTGTGACTTCGTGCATTAAAGAAGTTTCTACGCTAAAGCGCTTTACTGTTAGCGTTATCTGAGTTATGACGGCTGTTGATACGAATTCGGTGATGGTCGGCTCAAGCACATCTACGAGCACAGATTCTGGCATCATCGGTTATCTCAACGCATGGTTGATGACGAGTGATCATAAGCGCATCGGTCAGCTGATGGTCATTTTTGCCGTGATCTGGACCGTAATCATTGCAGTCGTTGGTACTCTGCTCGCTGTCGAGCGAATTGATGCAACGAGTGCGCTTGTTGACAGCACCAGCATGTTGCAATTATTTTCATTGTTTCGTGTCGGTCTGATTTTTGGCGTAATGGCACCACTGATGCTGGGAGTCGCAGTGGCAATCGTTCCGATGCAGATTGGTGCTCAAGCTCTTGCATTCTCGCGTGGCGCACTATTCGGGGTTTACATCTGGCTATTCGGCATGGTCATTGTTGGTGCCTCATATATAGGTAATGGTGGGCCTGGAGGCGGTGACACACAAATGGTTGATTTATTTATGCTTGGAATGGGATTGGTAATTGCAGGATTAATAATTGTTGGCGCTTGTATCGCTACGACGGTGCTAACTGCACGGCGCCCCGGCATGACACTCGCACAAACACCAATTTTTGCATGGTCGGCTCTTGTTACGAGTGTTTCGCTAGTGCTCACTCTTCCAGTTATGGCCGGAGCACTTGTCTATCTCGCGATAGACCATTCGTACGAGCGGGTCGCGTTCGGTGGGAACGAGGGGATCGCTGATTGGATTGGTTGGGCACTCACTGCGCCGCAAATATTTTTATTGGCGATTCCAACAATGGGTATTCTTGCGCAAGTAGTTGACACAATGTCGCGTGGGCGACAACCAATTCGTGGAGGTCTACTAATTGGTATCGGAATTATGTCTGCGGCGCTAATTGGACCCGTGACACAGTCCTCGTATTCTCTGCAAACTGAGAGCCTTGCCGAAGTAGCAAAAAGTTTGGCACCGTTTCTGTTATTCAATGTGCTACCAATTCTTGGTGCGCTAATTGTTCTTGCACTGTGTTTGCTGGCTATCAAGAAAGAGAAAGTAGAACTTGATGCAGCATTTGTACCGGCGTTTGTTGGTGTGGGCATGGTGCTTACTGGCATGGTCGGTAACGCAGCGCAACGAATCAACAATTTCGAACTTGCAAATACGGTTTTCGAAGAAGCAGTTCTCGTTTATATCGGCTACGGAGTTGTGCTGAGTGCGCTCGGCGCGTTGGCGTATTTTGGACCAAAACTTTGGGGTCGAACAATGCCTGCCAGCCAAGTGATTGGCCTTGGTTTGCTTGGTCTACTCGGTGTGGTTCTAGCGGCGCTTCCCTATTACATTGCAGGATTTGCTGGTCAACCCGCATCGAGCGCCAGTGGTTTTGACTATTCTGGTCCGACTTGGCTTTGGAATTTGGTTTCAGCAGTAGGACACGCGATTTTTACTCTCGTCGTGATTGCGTTCATTGGACTTGCAGTTAAATCATTTCGTTCTGGGACTATTGAGAATGATGCTGTTATCAATAGTTCACTTGAAACTGCGACGGTGAACTGATGAACATTTCGGCAAATGCGCTGAATGCTGGTCCGCAGGCTTCGGCGCGTCGTCAAGTTTTGGTTCTGACTGGTCTGTTGTCGGCAGCAAGTGCAATGTTGGTCGGCTCGATGCTTGCAATTTGGTTGCAGTTCCGTGCCAACGCGCCGTTACGTACTTCATCAGATGGCAGCAAAATGTTGCGTGATTGGTTGCCAACGAATACGAAAATTCCAGAAGTTGCTACCAACACGATGATGATCACGATTGTGATTACGTGCATCATGGCGCAGTGGGCTATCTATTCGGCTCGTCGTAGCGACTTTAAACACACCTCACTTGCACTCAGCGTTGTGCTGTTGACCGAGGTGGCATTAATCAATGCACAACTTGCGGTGTATCTGCAAATGAATATCGGCATTCGAGATGGTAGTTACATGTTGATGTTTTATTCAGTTACGGCAACGATGCTGGCGCTTATTGTTTTTGGTATGGGTTTTACGTTGCTCACGTTGTTTAGATCGTTTGCGGGTCGCCTCGGCGATCGTGATCTGATGTCAGCACACGGTCTTTATTGGTATTCACTCGCAGTGATATTTGCTGCGATGTGGTTTGTTGTGTACGTACAAAAGTAGGGATGATGTTTTCGGCAGGTTTTAAATATTTCATCGGGTTGACTCTGCTCTCAGTCGTGGCACTGATCATGTCAATTGTCGTTCTTGATCAGGTTGCTCTTGCTGGAACTGCGCTGAGCATGTTGATTGTTGCTTCGGCATTGCTTACAGGTCTGCTTGTCGTAACCCGCGACGGGGATACACAGAGACCACAAAGCGCGTCAACTAGTGAAGTACCCGGTCAGAGCATGTGGCCCCTTGTGGCGAGTATCGGCGCGGTGTTTTTAGTAGTTGGACTAGTTACATCGTCTGTCGTGTTTTTTGGTGGAGTCGTCGTGTTGATTGCGGCACTCGCAGAGTGGATGGTCCAGTCGTGGAGCGAGCGAGCATCGTCTGATGCTGGTTACAACTCTGTTGTGCGCAAGCGACTTCTAAATCCAATTGAATTTCCAGTTCTCGCTGCACTGGGACTTGGCGTGGTTATCTTTTCGTTCTCACGGATCATGCTAAGTGTAGATAGATCAACCGGTGCGTCATTGTTCATCGTGTTTGGCGCACTCGTAATAATTGGCGGAACATTATTTGCAATCAAGCCAGACATTAAGCGTTCTCTTGGCGCGGCCATTTGTGTGTTTGGTGCGCTGGGTATTGTTGCAGGTGGCATTGCTGGCTCATCATTTGGTCTGCGTGAAGAATTAGTAAAAGCAAGGAGTGAAGGTCATTTCAGTCATCCAGAATGCGGTGCGGAACGCTCGAAATATTTCGACAAGAACGCAACTGGTACTTTGTCTTTGCGCAGTTCGATTAATGCGACAATCGAATTTGTAAATGGGCAACTTACGGCAAGAGTCGTGGGATTTAGCAAACCACAAAAGTCGATTACGGTTCCACGTTCAACTCCAACCAATATCATCTTTCGCAACCTAGAGACTGACGAGTTTCGACTAGTTGCTGATCTAGGTGAAAAATCCGATACAGGAACATATGGCGACACAGAGAAAATCCTCGTCTGTACGCAAATGACAGTTGCCGGTGGCGAACAGGAATTGACCCTACAGATTGAAAAGCCTTCCAGTTCTGGATATAGCTACAATTTGACCGTTGCTGGGGTTGAGGGTCAGCGCATTGAGGTGGTCGTGCCATGACACATTCGGCATGGCACATTCGGTTGCAGACATTTTTGACTAGCGTTCGAAGGATGTTTGCGCACAAACCCAAGGCGTTAGTTGGCACCTTAGCCGGCTCTCTAGTTGTTGGAAGTTGTGCCAGGAACGCGTCACAAGACACTTGGCAACCAAAAGGTCCAAACGCAGAAATCATCGACAATTTGCAACAGCCTATTTTTGCTGTAGCCGGAATAGTTGGTTTGATCGTGGCTGCTGCGGTCGTCTATTGCGTAATTAAATTTAAAGATCGCGGACAACCAATCCCCGAACAGACTCACGGTAAACCCGCGCTTGAAATTACTCTAACGATTATCCCGGCACTAATTCTCGCGGTTGTTGCGGTGTTTACGTTTGGGGTTATTTTCAAACTTGCAAAAACTGACGACACGGAGATGATTATCAATGTGACGGGTCAGCAATGGTGGTGGGAATACGACTACCCAGTGCAAACCGAATTAGGGATCGTCCAGCCAATCATTACATCGGGGCAACTTGTGATGCCAGTGGGAACAAAAGTGTTATTGCGGATTACAAGCCGCGATGTGATCCACTCTTATTGGATCCCAGCACTTAATGGTAAGCGTGATGCCGTGCCTGGTCGGGTGCAAACATTGCGCCTCGAAGCCGATGAACCTGGTATTTATGCCGGACAGTGCACCGAATTTTGCGGCCTCTCACATGCCAATATGCGCATGGAAACGATTGCCCTAAGCAAAGAAGATTTTGCAACATGGGTTGCCAATCAACAGAGCAAGTATGTTGCGCCAGCCGAGGAAACACTAGCCAAACAGGGCGAGTCGGTATTTCTCAATCAGTGCGTTCGCTGTCATCAAGTCAACGGGCTAACTCGGGCTGATGGCACACCGGCAATTGCAGCACCAGACGAAAGTGTTTGGTCTGGAGCGGCACCAAACCTCACACATCTGATGTCGCGTAACACATTTGCTGGTGCGATGTTTGATTTAGTTAGCAAGCAGTGTCGAGACGAAGTTTGGCATGCAACGAGCGATGTGTTTGGCGCTAAGTACCTTGCCGGTGTGAAGGAAGAATGTCTAAATCAAAAGGATCTTCGCGCTTGGTTGCGTAATGCTCCAGCGGTGAAGCCAATGTATTCGAATCCGACACAACTCGAGGCAACTGGCGGGAAGTATCGCGGCATGCCGTATCTTGCGTTAAGCGAAGATGACATCAACAAACTTGTTGCTTACCTTTTAACCTTGAAGTAACCCTAGAAACAGAGCATCAAATATGGCCATCATCGAACATCCAGCGCCGGCAGAAATACCTGTACCTGTGATAGTCACACCATCAAGTACCTACGGATTGTTGAAGCGACCGGTCTCGGCAACTGGTTGGCGTTCATGGGTTTTCACGGTTGACCACAAAAAGTTGGGAATCATGTACGGAGCGACGGCGATGTTTTTTTTCATCGTCGGGGGACTCGAGGCCTTACTAATCCGATTGCAACTTGCGGCACCGAACGGCAAAGTACTGAACGCAGATCTTTATAACCAGATGTTTACGATGCACGCCACAACGATGGTGTTTTTATTTGTAATGCCGATGGCGGCAGGGTTTGCAAACTATTTTATTCCGTTGCAAATTGGTGCGCGCGACGTTGCGTTCCCACGCCTCAATGCCTTTGGTTTTTGGGCATTCTTGTTCGGCGGAATCTTTCTCAACTTGGCGTGGTTCCTCGGTGGCGCGGCCGATGGTGGTTGGTTTATGTATGCGCCGAATTCCGGTCCGGTCTTCTCGCCAACTCATGGCATTGATTTCTGGGCGTTGGGTATACAAATTACCGGTATCGCATCGCTTACTGGTGCGATCAATCTGATTGTCACGATTCTCAATATGCGTGCGCCAGGAATGACGCTGATGAAGATGCCAGTTTTTACTTGGATGATGACTGTCGTGCAGTTTCTGTTGCTGTTTGCAATTCCAGTGATCACCGTTGCGTTGTTCTTGCTTTCATTCCAGCGCAACTTTGGTGCGAGGTTCTTTGATGTCGCCGCTGGCGGAGATCCATTGCTGTGGCAACATTTGTTCTGGATCTTTGGTCACCCTGAGGTTTATATTCTCATTCTGCCGTCGTTCGGGATTGTCTCCGAGGTTCTACCAGTGTTCTCGCGCAAGCCTCTGTTCGGATATCCGTTTGTAGTCTTCTCCGGTGCAGCAATCGGATTTCTCGGTTGGGGAGTGTGGGCGCACCACATGTTCACTTCTGGCATTGGTCCAATAT
>JABMNW010000009.1 GCA_013204455.1 Acidimicrobiaceae bacterium | reverse complement strand
TTGAGAGGAAATAGATATGGCACGAGTACAACGCGCAGTTCACGCCCGCAAAAAGCACAGGTCGATTCTCGAAAAGGCAAAGGGTTACTACGGCGACCGTAGTCGCACATTCCGTTCCGCCAACGAACAAGTACTGCACTCTGGTCAATACGCGTTCCGTGACCGCCGCGCAAAGAAGGGCGAGTTTCGTAGTTTATGGATTCAGCGAATCAATGCCGGATGTCGTATCCACGACATGAGTTACAGTCGCTTCATTGCCGGCTTGTCAGCAGCAGGAGTAACAGTGGATCGCAAGATTCTTGCTGACCTTGCAGTTCACGATGCCTCGGCCTTCGGAAAATTAGTCGAGACTGCAAAGGGCGCGCTCGTCTGAGTCTCTTGCCATTGGCGTTCACGAGCAATC
The DNA here is from genome assembly GCA_013204455.1 of Acidimicrobiaceae bacterium. Classification (GTDB taxonomy): domain Bacteria; phylum Actinomycetota; class Acidimicrobiia; order Acidimicrobiales; family Ilumatobacteraceae; genus BACL27. The sequence continues at coordinate 12,459 of JABMNW010000009.1, read as the reverse complement.
GTGTTCAGCGGTTACGAAGATTGTGTAGTGATAAAGCCGAGCGAGCGCAAGAAAAAGCGTTCGTCATTGAAGGCGCAACACTAATTGATGAAGCAATCCGCGCCGGATGGCAGATCGAATCGCAGTTTGTTTCGCCTGGTGCCAGCCCATGCTCCGGGGCCGGTAGTGCGGTGAATGATCTTGCTGTTGGCGTGATGCAGCGAGTTGCAAGCACGGCAACTCCGCAACCAGTGATTGCAATTGCTCACAAGCGTGATCTGCAAGTCAGCGAACTGGGTGCTGTTGGAGACAGTGCATGGATTGTTGTTGTCGACAAAATTTCTGATCCTGGTAATCTCGGCACAATTTTGCGTTCGGCTGAAGCCGCCGGCGCCCATGCTGTGGTCGTCACTACTGGCACCGTAGATGCTTTTAGTCCCAAAGTAGTTCGCGCGTCAGCAGGGGCGATTTTTAACATTCCCGTTTATGAGGCTGTCACACTGCAAGAGGTCAGCGAATTTGGATTTGCACTGTGGGGATCCTCAAGTCACGATGTGCAAAACGCCGTTGAGTTCACCAAAGCAAAATTGTCCGGCAAGGTTGCGATCGTGGTTGGCAACGAAGCACACGGATTGCCACTAAACACAAAATTAGACGGTTGGCTGACTATCCCGCATGCAGGTCGGGGGGAGAGCCTCAATGTCGCAATGGCGACGACACTTCTCTGCTTTGAGGTAAAGAGACAGCACGCTAATCAACCTGATTGAGATCACGATTGCTACTAGCGTTGTCTAGCAATGTCCGATCAATCTTCCGTAAATCCGATGCGTCAAGCAATTGAGAAGGCACAAGCAAGTGCCCTGCTAGCAATCAAAACAGTTTCTGATTTGCCTGCATTGAGATCCTTGAGCGCTGACTTAAACAAAAAAGACAGTCCGCTCAATGCGTTGAAAACCGAACTTGGCAAGTTGAATTCGGTGGATGATAAACGCACGATGGGGCAGTTGTTGAACTCGGCGTCTATCGCCGTATCTGCGGCTCTAGATATACGAACCGGAGAATTCGAGCAAAGCGAGATTTCGGCACGGATCGTTCGAGAAGCAATGGATTTGAGTGAGTTAGTTACCAACCGGCGTCGTGGTCACAGCCACATCGTCACCCAGGCAACGATGCGTCTTGAAGATGTGTTTATCGGGCTTGGGTTTCAAATTGCCGAAGGTCCTGAAGTAGAAACCGATTTTAATAATTTCGAAGCACTGAACATGCCAAAATCGCATCCCGCCAGGTCAGAGTTCGACACAATGTTTCTTGAATACGGCGAGCCTGGGTCTGTGCTTTTACGCACGCATACCTCGCCAGTGCAGATTCGTGTAATGCAATCTTGGCCACCGCCGATTTATGCGATCATGCCAGGGCGCGTATTTCGTCGAGATACACCAGATGCGACGCATATGCCGGTATTTCATCAGATCGAAGGATTAGTAATTGATCGCGGGATTACATTTGCGCATTTGGCGGGAACGATTGAAGCGTTCACCAAGGCATTTTTTGGTAGGGACTTTACAAGTCGGTTGCGTCCCTCGTACTTTCCTTTCACGGAACCAAGTGCCGAGTTTGACATTCGACGCCAAGACGGGGAATGGATCGAACTTGGTGGATGTGGGATGGTCCATCCCAACGTTCTAGTTAGTAGTTCTATTGATCCTGAAGAGTTCAGTGGTTTTGCTTTTGGTTTCGGCATTGATCGCATGGCCAAAGAGCGACACAAGGTTGAAGATATTCGCGAGATGTACACCAATGACTTGCGATTCGTAAAGCAGTTCTGAGATGAAGATTCTTGGTTCGTGGCTCAACGATTTCGGCTCATTCGGTTCTGATAATGAGAAACTCGCCGCGGCAATGACCAGTTTGGGTCTCGCCGTCGAATCCATCACCAGTGTTGGTTCGCCGATTAAAGGTGTTGTCGTGGCACGAGTTTTGCGAACCGAGCGTCATCCGGATGCGGCAAAAGTGCACCGCGTCTATGTCGACGCCGGCGATTCTTTGGAACTACATGTTTGGTGTGGGGCATTCAACATTAAGTCTGGAGATCTGGTCCCATTGGCGACTCTCGGTACACAAATGCCAGATGGTCGAATAATTACTGCGCGTGGAATACTCGGCATCGAGAGTCATGGGATGTTGTGTTCGAGTATCGAACTCGGCCTTGGCGCAGACTCTGAGGGCATTTTGGTTTTACCGAGCACATTAAAACTTGGCACGGATGTCTTCAAGGCGCTGGGTATATCAAGTGATGTTGTGTTTGATCTAGATGTGACTCGCAACAGACCAGATTGCAACGGCTATCTCGGAGTGGCTCGCGATCTTGGTGCACATCTTGGTGTCAAGGTTGCGGCACCGAGCGGAGACAAAGCAAAAAAAGGCCCGGCCCGAACTTTGAAGGTTGAGATTATCGACAAACAGCGTTGTGCTCGGTTTAATGTCACCGTGATCTCGGGTCTGCGAGTTACAGATTCACCTGACTGGATTGCTCGGCGGCTAACCAATTGTGGAATGCGACCAATCAACAATGTCGTAGATGCATCCAACATCGTGATGCTCGAACTAAATCAGCCGGCTCATCCTTACGATGGCGACAAAGTCACCAATGGGTTTCGAATTCGCTGCGCGCGCGATGGCGAGACGATACGCACACTTGACGATCAGGTTCGCCAACTAGAAACTTCGGATTTGTTGATCTGTGACGGCGACGATACGGCAATCGGAATCGCCGGTGTGATGGGTGGCGCAAAAACCGAGATTAGTGAGGCAACAACTTGTGTTGCACTCGAAACCGCATGGTTCGAAGCATCAGGAATTGCCAGAACTGCGGCACGACTCGGATTGCGATCAGAGGCATCCCTTCGTTTTGAACGCGGCGTCGATCCATATGGCATTGACCACGCTGTCAGTCGGTTTGCTGCAGTGTTACGCGAATCATGCCCGCAACTTGTGGTCCACGCCGGAGCGGCTGATCCAAAAGAGAAGTCACTTCCGCCAAAGTACAGCCTTGTTTCATTGCGGGTCGCACAAGTCAACAGATTGCTTGGCACCAAACTAACCGCCAAGACAATCACGGCGCTGTTGGCGAAAATTGGTTTTGCGACCAAGACCGTCACGACAACAAGCGAACCTGTACTTAAGATCGCAGTTCCATCATGGCGCCCCGATTGCCAAAGCGAAATCGATCTCGTTGAAGAAATTGCACGCCATGTCGGTTACGAAAATCTTGGCAAAATTCTGCCGCAGTCGACAATGCACGGGCGACTATCTCCAACGCAACAGCGTCGACGAGATTTGCGCGAAATTGTCCTTGGCTTAGGTCTCAACGAAGCGATGCCGAATCCATTTTTGGCCCCAGGCGACCTGGAGCGCAGCGGACTAGATGGCGAGTTGGCGATTCGATTGGCCAACCCTTTAGTTGCCGAAGAAAGCATTTTGCGCACCTCGTTGCGTCCAGGATTACTTAAAGCAATTGCCTACAATCTCTCGCATCGAGTCACCGATATTTCGCTATTCGAAATTGGGCACGTTTATCCTTCTGGCTCTGGAGAATTACCTGATGAATACGAATCTCTATGTATTGTCGCTTCAGGTGAGTCGAGCGCATTGGCAATGGACTGGTGGAGTCAAGTCTCATCGACGATGAACTTTGGCGCACAACTTGATCAGCGCAATGTCGAAAGTGGTTATCACCCAACGCGTAGTGCCTCGTTGCGTCGAGGTAAACAATTACTTGGGTCGTGTGGCGAAATCGATCCGTTGGTCCTGGCAAAGCATGGGATCACAGTACCCGTGGCTTGCTTGGAACTTAATTTATCAATTTTGCTTTCTGAATCGCCGAAGATCGCAACAGCCAAACCAGTTAGCCGGTTTCCATCAAGTGACTTCGATCTGGCGTTCGCACTAAATAAAAGCGAGCCAGCAAGTTCGCTACTTAAAGTCTTGCGTCAAGCCGCGGGCAATGAACTTGTTGAAATTTCATTGTTCGACGTTTATCGTGGCGCTGGCGTCGCTGATACTGCTCGCAGTTTGACGTTTCGCCTTTGCTTGCAAGCCACGGATCGCACTCTCACAGATGCAGAAGTAACTGCAACTCGACAGCGCTGTATTGATGCCGCGAATAAACTTGGCGCGCAACTGCGCAATTAGTCGTGCCCGGCAAAACTGTAAGTGGCTTAGTAACTCACATAGATGGTAAGCGTCGCTGTAGTTGGTGTATTTCCGATCCGCTTTATGTTGAGTATCACGATACGCAGTGGGGACGACCCGTCGTAACTGACAATCAGTTGTACGAAAAAATCTGTCTCGAAGGGTTCCAGTCGGGTCTTAGTTGGTTGACAATTTTACGCAAGCGCGAGTCATTTCGGCGTGTATTCCATAATTTCGATCCACTGCTTGTTTCTAAATTTACACAGCGTGATGTTACGCGCCTACTTAAAGATGAATCAATAATCCGACATCGTGGCAAAATTGAAGCGACTATTCAGAATGCAAAATCAACTCTCGAAGTTCAAAGGCAGTACGGTTCCTTAACCAAATTTGTTTGGTCGTTTCGGCTAGATCCGAAAGAGGTAGCCCGTCGCAAAGCCCCGAAAAGCATGGCCGATATTGTCGCCAGTACACCCGAATCAGAGGCATTGTCGAAAGCGCTAAAGGCTCATGGCTTCAAGTTTGTTGGCCCGACGACGATGTATGCCGCAATGCAGTCGCTTGGGTTGGTCAATGACCACATAGTTGGCTGTCATTTACGAGCAATTTGCGAGCATGAGCAGAAAATCGTCGCAGAAAGTATCGTTGCATAGTTATGCAAGAACCCGTATAATAATACAGATATGATTTCTGTGGGTATTTTGGGTGGCTCTGGCTATGTCGGCGTCGAACTTCTGCGTATCTGCGAAATGCATCCAGAATTTAATGTCGTCTATGCAACGGGGGATTCGCAAGCAGGCACTCTTGCCTCTTCGCTGTATCCAAGTTTGACGGTTGCCTATCCGAATCTAGTGTTTAGCGAGTATTCACTTGAATCAGCGTTGAAATGTGACGTCGTGTTTCTTGCACTTCCACACGAAGCAAGTTTAGAGATCGTGCCACAATTACTTAACAAAGTTCGATTAGTGGTGGATTGCAGTGGTGCGTTTCGACTTAAAGATGCGCGGCTTTATCCGCAGTGGTATGGCTTTGAACACACCCAAGCCTCGGCTCTTGCATCAGCCGTGTACGGATTGCCCGAGTTGTACCGCGAACAATTGAAACAAGCAAAATTGATCGCGGTACCAGGTTGTTATGTGACTGCCGCAAGTTTGGCACTCACACCATTAATCCAAGCAGGTGTGATTTCGACCACCGGTGTAATTGTGGATGCCGCATCTGGAGTTTCTGGAGCAGGTCGCGCGGCAAAAAATAGTAATTTATTTTGTACCGTCGACGAAGACTTCACGGCTTATGGGTTGTTAGATCATCGACACACTCCAGAAATCGAGCAAGTGACTGGTGCACAAGTGTTATTTACTCCCCATCTTGCACCAATGAACCGCGGCATTCTTGCCACTTGTTATGCGCGGCCAGCAGCAAGCCAATCAACTGGCGAATTAATCAGCACTTCATCACTTCTAGCTCTTTTGAGTCGGGCCTATGCCAATGAGCCTTTTGTTGTCGTACGACCAACATCGCCGTCGACAAAGGCAACTTTAGGTTCGAACTCTGCGCATTTGTCGGCAAGATACGACGAACGCACTGGATACGTAATCGTGTTGTGCGCAATTGACAACCTAACTAAAGGTGCCGCTGGTGGGGCAGTGCAGGCGGCCAATGTTGCACTCGGCCTCAACGAAACATTTGGTCTGAGTAATGTCGGGTTGTATCCATGAGTATTGGACAGAACTCTCAAATCGTTAATGGTTCGAACACGGCCCATTTATTAATTGAAGTGTTGCCTTACATTCAACGGTTCGCGGGCAAGACGATTGTCGTTAAATACGGCGGTAACGCACTGGCCGGCGCAAGCGACGATGATGCGCTCGGGGAATTCGCTCGCGACATCGCCCTGCTTCACGCTGTGGGTATTAAGCCGGTGGTTGTGCACGGCGGTGGACCACAAATTTCATCGCTAATGGAACGACTCGGTAAAACACCGACATTCCAAAATGGGTTGCGCGTAACAGACGCCGAGACGATGGAGATTGTCAGCATGGTGTTGTTGGGTACGGTTAGTCCACAAATCGTCTCGGCAATTAATCATCATGGTGCGCTGGCCGTTGGGATCTCTGGGCATGACGCCAAAATGTTTGTCGTTGAACCGCGCGATCCAGCACTTGGATTCGTCGGCGAGATCACCAAGGTTGACTCAACAATTGTCAAAGAGCTGATCGCAGATTCGCGCGTGCCAGTCGTTGCCACACTCGGCACGCATTCATCTGGTCAGGCCTACAACATCAATGCCGATACGGCAGCCGGTGCGTTGGCAGAAGCATTGGGTGCCGAAAAATTAATTTATCTCACCGATATTGAAGGCTTACGCGCAAACAAAGACGATCCGAGTTCGTTGGTACGCCAAGCCACAACATCACAGTTACGAACTTTACTTACATCCGGATCAATAGAAGGTGGGATGATTCCAAAAATCGAGAGTTGCATCCTTGCCGTTGATCGGGGTGTGCACCGCGGACACATTTTGGATGGCCGAATCCCACATGTGTTGTTATTGGAGTTATTTACCGACGCCGGTGTCGGCACGATGGTCTCGAAAGGTTGAAATGAACGATAAACAAATTCCCTCGCATGCTTTTTCGTCAAGCGATACTGCGATAAATCTCCTCGGCGGTCGCCCCGATTGTCCGTTCATGCCCGTCTTCGGCGCGCCACAGGTGATGTTCGAACGCGGGCAAGGCACGCAGTTGTGGGATGTCAACGGCAAGCGTTACCTAGATTTTTTGTGCGGCATTGCAGTCACATCACTTGGTCACGCGCATCCAGTTGTTGCCGCGGCAATTGCGCATCAAGCAAACACACTGTTGCATGTCAGCAACTTTTTTGCCAATCCTGTTGCAACACAGACAGCAATCATGGTCGACAAATTGCTTGGCGGCGGCGGACAAGTTTTCTTTTGCAATTCTGGTGCCGAGGCTAATGAGGCTGGGTTCAAACTTGCTCGTAAATTTGGCGGCCGCGGACGACATGTCGTTGTTAGTGCACTCGGTAGTTTCCATGGTCGCACGCTCGCCGCACTCGCCGCCACAGGTCAACCGGCCAAGCACGAACCATTTGCACCGATGCCAGAAGGTTTTCGTCATGTCGTTTTTAACGACTTAGATTCGCTAGTCGCGGCGCTTGATCCGACAGTTGCTGCGGTGTTGCTCGAAACCGTTCAAGGCGAGGGTGGAGTGATCCCTGCATCGGTTGAATATCTGCAGGCCGTGCGAAAAATCTGCACCGAGCGTGGAATTCTGTTGATGATTGACGAAGTGCAAACAGGTTTTGCACGAACCGGTAAGTGGTTCGGTTTTCAACATGCAGGAATCGACCCAGATGTTGTGATGCTGGCAAAAGCAATGGGCAACGGAATGCCGATCGGTGCGCTCTGGGCAAAAAAGGAAGTCGCGAGTGTGTTTGAACCAGGCGATCACGGCAGCACATTTAGCGGAACGGCGCTCGCCACGGCCGCGGCGCGGGCAACGATGCAACTGATGATCGATATGGATGCACCAACTGTGGCGACCCGAAGAGGTGCGGAACTAACAGCCAAACTTCGCACGATAGATGCGGTTATTGAAGTACGCGGTCGAGGACTACTGTTGGCCGCCGAACTTCGCCCAGAACTAGACGCCAAAAAGGTTGCTACACAGTTGCTCGAACAGGGTTTGGTTGTCAACGGAGTGACTAGCCATGCCTTGCGATTTGCTCCACCGCTAACAGTAAGCACTGCCGAGATCGACGAAGCAATAGAAATTCTTAAGAAGGTACTCGGATGAGATTACCTTTATGAACGTTAGACACTTCTTAGACATCACCGATCTTTCGGCACGAGAGATTAACAACGTAATGAATCTTTCGATCGCTGAGATTTCGCGACTTGGTCAACCCTTAGCAGGAAAAGGCGTGGCGATGATTTTTGAAAAACCATCCAATCGCACGCGTCAGAGTATGGAAATGGCAGTCGTTCAACTTGGTGGACATCCAATTTTCACTCGTGGCGAAGAAGTCGGGTTCGACGAACGCGAAACGGTCGAAGATGTAACACGAATTATGGCCGGGTATCACCACGTAATTGCGGCACGAGTCTTTAACCACTCCGTGTTACAGCGGATGTCAGCAGTTTCAAGTGTGCCGATAGTCAATTTGTTGAGTGACCATTCACATCCATTACAAGCGCTTGCTGATGTCTTAACAATGCGCCAAGAACTTGGGCATCTGGCGCAAAAGTCAGTGGCCTGGGTCGGCGATTACAACAATGTTGCACGCTCGCTAGTCGAGGCTTGCGCTCTCGAAGGAATGCACATTCGTCTTGGTTGCCCGAAGGGTTACGGTGCTAGCGACGACGAACTAAATCGCATCGCGAGTCTTGGCGCGGCGTCGGTGGCACAACATTCATCAGCAAAAATTGCCGTGACTGGTGCGCACGCTGTACATACAGATGCTTTTGTCTCGATGGGACAGGAAGCACAGACTGCCAAACGGATGATTGATTTCGCTGATTTTCGAGTTGATGCAAGTGTGATGGAATGCGCTGAAAAATCGGCAATTTTTATGCATTGTCTACCTGCACATCGTGGAGTCGAAGTAACTGCCGAAGTAATTGACGGATCACAAAGCAGAGTTGTCACTCAGGCACACAACAGAATGCACGCCGCGAGGGGACTACTTGCATATCTGATGGGGGTAACGCTATGAGTTCTAAAGTTCAGCGCCAGCAATTGATTGCACAGTTGATTAGTCAACACAGAGTCACGAACCAGCCACAGTTGTTGGAACTACTCGAAACACATCACATCGTCGCGACGCAAGCAACGGTCTCGCGCGACCTCGAAGATCTTGGAGCAGTCAAAGTGCGTACATCGGCTGGCGAAACGACTTATGCGATACCAGAGTTTGAGCCAGATCGTGTCGCACCACCAGATCAACTCAGACGTGTACTCGGAGAATGGGTTGCCGATGTGCAATTTAGTGAGCCGATCGTAATTGTGCGTACGCCACCTGGTTGCGCACATGTTGTCGCCTCGGCACTTGATCGCTCGCAATTAAAAGGTCTTCTTGGCACCGTTGCCGGTGACGACACAATGTTGTGCGTGGCCAGTGCAAAACACACAGCGAAACGTCTGGCACGCGACCTACGAGTTTTGGCTGGTCTAGATAATGACTGATCAACCTCTTTGGCACGGCCGTTTCGAGTCGGCACCCGCCGATTCGCTAATGGCTTTTACGGAAAGTCTTTCGTTTGATAAAAAACTGTGGCGTGACGACATCACCGCGTCGATCGCCCATGTCAAAGGCCTTGCACACTCACAAATTATTAACGAAACTGAGTCTGCGGCAATAATCTCTGCGCTCGAAACAGTTGCCAGCGAATTTGCCAGTAACAAATTCGAGTTTGTCCCCACCGACGAAGACATCCACACGGCCATCGAACGTCGTGTCACACAGATCGCCGGCGACGTTGGTGCAAAATTACACACAGGTAGAAGTCGCAACGATCAAGTCGCTACGGCAATGCGACTTTGGTGCAAGCGCGAACTAGCCAACATCGCCAAACTCACTCTTGATCTGTGTGATGTATTCACTCAGCGTGCCGCGCAGGCCGGATGGGGTAGCGACGGCATATATTTGCCCGGCTACACCCACATGCAACGTGCGCAACCAGTCTTGCTCGCACATCATTTGGCGGCACATGCATGGGCAATGTTGCGCGATGTCGATCGACTGACTCAAACTATCGAGCGTCTGGATGTCTCGCCGCTCGGAGCCGGAGCACTTGCCGGTTCGTCGTTGCCACTCGATCCAGATTTTGTGGCAAAAGAACTTGGTTTCGCCGCGCGATTTAATAATTCTCTGGATGCTGTTTCGGATCGAGATTTTGTTGCCGAAGCGTTATTCGATTTGGCATTGATTGGCATACACATGTCGCGCGTCGGCGAAGAATGGGTGCTGTGGACAACACAAGAATTTGGTTTCGCTGTTTTAGATGATGCATATTCGACTGGCTCATCGATGTTGCCGCAAAAAAAGAACGCCGATATCGCCGAATTGGCGCGTGGAAAATCGGGGAGATTAATCGGCAATCTGACTGGGTTGCTGGCAACTTTGAAGGGCCTGCCACTGTCTTACAATCGTGATTTACAAGAAGACAAAGAGCCACTATTCGATTCGGTAACGCAGGTTGCTCGCGGATTGCAAGCACTTTCCGGGATGATCTCCACAGCCAAGTTCAACACCGATGCCATGAAACTCGCCGCCGACTCGGAGTTGCTCGGTGCAACAGATCTCGCCGAATGGTTGGTCACACGCGGGATGCCGTTTCGAGAAGCGCACGCTCACGTTGGTGCACTTGTTAGTCGATCGATTCGTGAAAATGTGTCGCTCACTCAACTTGTCGTTGCCGATCCGGCGCTTGGCCCTGACTCTGCGTCGTTGCTAAAACCTGGCGTTGGTGTATCGCGTCGAATTACCAAAGGTGGAAGCGGTCCGGTGCCAGGCGCAGTTCAAGCAAGAGAATTAAGTGCCGCACTGACGGTGATGCGCACGCGAGTTGCGGCGTTAATAATATTTCCCCCTACACCTTAAAGCTTCAACGAGCTTCGCATCGAATGTGAAACACTCAACAACAGGAAAATGAAAGCAGCCTGAATACAGTCACGAAAATCGTCAATCAAACCTGGGGCAGACCCCAAGGTGTCGCAGTCTTGACGAGTAAGTATTGCTATGTCGGAGGTGTATAAATAGTGATGAAACGGAGACGACTGATCCCTTGCGCAGTCTTTTCTGTGTTCTTACTTAGTTGTAGTGACGGTGCGGCCCAAGTTTCCACTACGAGCATCGAAGCGATTGGTACTACATCTGAGGTCATCGTGGTCGAAAGTTCGTCAACTACACAGGTCGCAGGTTCCTCTACGAGCATCGAAGTGATTGGTAGCGCACCCGAGGTCATCGCGGTCGAGAGTTCGTCGACTACGCAAGTGAAAGCACGCACAGTTTCTGGTGGCAACGCTCTTGAAGTGTTGTCGGGAATTCGTGTAGATAATGAGAATCAGAGTGGCTATTCACGATCACTTTTCAATTATCCCAAAGATCTTGATGGCGACGGTTGCGATACGCGCCAGGAGGTACTGATGCGTGACAGCATCACCTCTCCACAAGTGTATTACCCCAACTGTGTGGTAGTTGCTGGCGACTGGATCTCGTCATACGACGGTGTCCACTGGGACGATCCTTCGAACATCCAAATCGACCACGTCGTGGCTTTGAAAGAGGCGTGGGATTCGGGTGCTTGGAATTGGAGCGAAGATAACCGCACCGCATACGCCAATGACACCACTGATCGGCGCACACTTCGTGCGGTGACCGATCGGGTGAATCAGCAAAAGGGTGATAGAGACCCGTCGAATTGGATGCCACCGCTGAAAAGTGTCTGGTGCACGTATCTCGGCGACTGGGTGGCCATCAAGGCGCGTTGGGATTTGTCGATGGATCAAAGCGAATTTGGTTTCATCAAAAAAGTGATCACAAGGTCATGTCCGGGTCTGACAATTACTAATTGACAAGAGTCAGTTTTAAATTTTGCTACTCGTGAGTTCACGCCTCGATTAATTGAAGAATCAGAGTTTCATAGATTTATAAAATAAAGAGTTCTATTTCGTTGATGCAAACGGCTCGATAGTAAGCCCAGCCCCGACAAACAACTCGTGCAACCGCAAAGCGTGAGTCAGCGAGATGTACCGTCGCAGATACGTGACCACCTGTGTCCGAAACTCGCGTCCATGACCCTGATTGGCGCACACTAAGTGCGCCATCTCGTGCAACAACAACAATTGGCTCGGCTTTTTCTTGCGCACCGTAATACACCACTCATCAACAAACGCCAACCCCAACAAACTGCGCGACATCGCCGCACGCGAAAGATGGGGATGATCCACGCCCTCATTTTCTGCGATCATCATCAACCACTGTGCAGACTCATCCAGTGATAGCACTCGTGTCGACATCTCCAACTCAAAGGCATCTTCGACCGCATACGTTTTATCCGCCGCGCTACTAGCCACGCTCACCCGCACCAATCTGTCGTTGCGACCCCACACCATTGCGCCCACCAGAGAACTGCGACCCCGCCCGGTTCCCTGCACCATACGCATCTTGGTCACTCGAATATCGAGTCGACACCGCATGCAGATGCATAGTGGAAGCAACCATCCGCTGCCGCGCGCGTTCGGATCGCTCGACCAACACCAATCC
>JABMNW010000173.1 GCA_013204455.1 Acidimicrobiaceae bacterium | reverse complement strand
CACCGACCCAGCACCGTTCACGACGTTCACTTTCTTGGACGCAACCACCGAGTTGTCGCGACAGATCGCATCGTTGGGCATTTATCCAGCGGTTGATCCGCTTGCTTCAACTTCAAATATTCTGTCGCCAGAAGTTGTTGGCGATCGGCACTATGGAGTTGCCCGTCGTGTGCAAGAAATTTTGCAACGCTACAAAGAACTGCAAGACATCATCGCAATTTTGGGGTTGGACGAACTCTCCGAAGAAGACCGGCTCACAGTTTCGCGTGCGCGCAAAGTGCAACGATTCTTGTCGCAGCCTTTCTATGTCGCAGAAGTTTTCACCGGCGTCAAGGGTGAGTACGTGCCAATGGCCCAGACAGTCGAGAGTTTCGAATCGATCATCAATGGCGACCTAGACCTTGTGCCAGAGCAAGCATTCTTGAATGTCGGTGGCGTCGAGCAGGTGTTGGCAAAAGCCAAAGCTTTGCAAGAGTCAGCGTCGTAATTTCGGGTTGTCATGGCGGAAACAAGTTCTCTTAAAGTCGAGGTGGTTTCACCAGAACGCGTTTTGTTTTCTGGTCAAGCACGCCAAGTAATTACGCGCACGTCGGATGGCGAGATTGCGTTTTTGCCAGGGCACGCGGCATTTCTTGGTGCGCTTGTCGAGAACCACACCCGTATTTATCTAAGTGATGGCAAAGTGCTAGACGTGGCCGTGCATGGTGGTTTCGTGGATGTGGCTCCAGATCATGTGACGATCTTGACGGACAGTGCGGAACTTGCCGAGAATATTGATCTCGATCGTGCGCGCGCGGCGCAACAGCGTGCTGAAGATGCAATGCGTGGCGAACATGATCTCACGGTCGAAGCCGACTTGCGGCGTGCACACGCGCGATTGGCTGCAGTTGGTGGTCTACCAACAACAGGTGGATCTGCTCACTAGCAATCTTTACTCGAAACAACAAAGGAAACAAGAGATGGCACGTTATCCGTTCACCTGTGCATTGGTGACTGGTGCATCGAGCGGTATTGGCCACGAAATCGCAGTTCAACTTGGAATGTCTGGTGTGTCGCTGGTAGTCGTGGCTCGTCGAGGCGATCGACTCGAAGAACTTGCCGCGAGATTTAAAAATGTTGAAGTGCTTGTTGCCGATCTATTAACCGATGCTGGACTTTCGTCAGTTGAAGCGCGAATTAGTGACACAACAAAAACTCCAATTGATCTTGTTGTCAACAATGCTGGATTTGGCACGTCTGGTTTAGTACAAGATTTAGATGTGGATCGATTGACGAACGAGATTCGCCTTAATGTTGTTGCACTAACTCGTTTATCGCATGCGGCAATCACTGCGATGATTCCGCGCGGACGTGGATATCTGCTCAATGTCTCAAGTGTCGCGAGCTTCCAAGCAGGGCCAAGGCTTGCCGTATATTCTGCGACCAAGGCCTATGTCACAAGTTTTACTGAGGCACTACACGAAGAACTTCGCGGCACCGGTGTGCGTGTTACTGCATTGTGTCCTGGGCTTACGCGCACCGAGTTCCAAAGTGTCTCGAACACAGAAGGTTTTGCAACGCAGTATCCGAATTTCGCTTGGCTAAACCCAACCGAAGTTGCGCGGGACGGACTCAATGCCGTGACTCATGGCAAGGCGCTGAGTATCCCTGGTGCTATTTATAAAGGACTGAGTGCAGTCTCTGGCATAACCCCGCGCGGGCTGGCACGACGCATCGCTTCGCTCACCATTCGCCGCCACTAACTAGTTTAAGTTTCAAGTCTGATCGCAAGGCTAGATTGTTGTTGTGAAGTGTCGACATTGCGGAACGGAAGTCACCTATCTGCTGGTCGATTTAGGAGCGGCGCCGCCGTCAAACGCTTACCTAACTAACCTCGCTTTGCGGCGACCAGAAAAATACTTTCCGCTTCGGGTACTTGTGTGCGAAGCGTGTTGGTTGGTTCAAGCCGAGGCGTACTCGCGGGCGGCTGAACTTTTTAATGAAGAGTATGCCTACTTCAGTTCATTCTCGACGGGATGGTTGGATCACGCCAAGCGTTATGTGGATGATATGTCGGCACGCTTTAATCTGTCGAAATCCAGCACTATCGCCGAGATTGCCGCGAACGACGGATATTTGCTCCAATACGCGCAGGCAAAAAATATTCCCTGCTACGGAATCGAACCAACTGCGAGTACGGCCAATGCGGCCAGACAAAAAGGTATTGAAATCATTCAAGATTTTTTAACTGCCAAACTGGCGCGAGAATTGTCTGATCAGGGTCGCACCGCAGATCTCGTGGTTGCAAATAATGTGCTCGCTCATGTGCCGGAAATAAATGATTTTTCTATGGCTTGCCGGTTGCTGTTAAAACCTAACGGAGTGCTGACATGCGAGTTTCCGCATCTAATGAACTTAATTGAGCAGCGCCAATTCGATACGGTTTACCACGAACACTTTTCATACTTATCATTCGGAACCGTGAACCGTATATTTTTAGCACACGGACTTACGATTTTTGACGTTGAAGAAATCGCAATGCATGGCGGGAGTCTGCGTGTTTATGCTCAACGCGAAGATACGGGAACACACAAAATAGAGCATCGAGTGGATGAAATGTTGACCTCCGAAAAATTGTCGGGGATGATGAGCCTTGATTTCTACAGAGGGTTTCAAGAACATGCCGAAAAAGTCAAAAATGATTTTGTCGGTTTTTTGATTGAAAAGAAGCAGGCTGGAAAACTTGTAGTGGGATATGGCGCAGCCGCAAAAGGAAATACGCTCCTAAACTTTGCTGGCGTAAAGAGCGATCTGATCTCTTATGTTGTCGACCGCAATCCGCACAAACAAGGCAAATTTATGCCTGGAAGCAGGATTCCAATCGTTGGCGAAGAGTGTCTAAAGTCAGACAAGCCTGCGTATGTTGTGATCTTTCCTTGGAATCTTCGTGAAGAAATCATCAGCCAATTGGATTACCTCAAGCCGTATCAAACAAAGTTCGTCACAGCGGTCCCCAAACTCGAAGTCTCGTAATGAGGATTGCGATTACTGGTGCTTCTGGCTTTATTGGGCACCATGTTCGCAAAGAGTTGCAGCGCACAGAGCACGAAATCGTATTGGTTGCGCGAAATGGCGAACGAATCGGATCTATTTTGCCGCATGAATTGGTGGTCGAGGCTAATTTGCACCACGATCGGGATAATTGGTTTGAATTTTTTAGCAAACCTGATGTGCTCGTACATCTCGCTTGGGGTGGTCTGGGTAACTATCTGGCAAGTCAGCACGTTGATACGCAATTACCTAGTCAGTCCAGTTTCCTCGGGAGTCTGATTGGAAGTGGATTAAAAAAGTTAGTGATCCCAGGGACCTGCTATGAGTATGGAATATGTAATGGTGAGTTACTCGAAACTCAATCGACGAAGCCAAATACTCCGTATGGGATCGCAAAAGACATGCTGCGCAGGAGACTCGAAACATTACAAGATCGACACACATACGACTTGTCATGGGGGCGCGTGTTTTATCCGTATGGTGACGGCCAGTCAGAGAAGTCTCTCTACTCACAACTCAAGGCTGCAGTTCTTCGAGGTGATAGAGAATTCTTAATGGGCAGTGGAAAGCAGGCACTTGACTTCATTCCAGTTGAAGCTGTCGCAAAAACGTTATGTCAACTTGCCACTAAATTCTCTGGAGTTGGAATAATTAATATCGGATCGGGCAGACCACAGACAGTAATTGATTTTGTTAATTCACAAATTTCTCAGCATCGTTGGTCCATCGTTCCGAAACTTGGATGCGTACCGGATCGTGATTATGAGTCGAATTCATTTTGGGCGAATGTTGAGAAACTGGACAGCCTTGAAAAATAGTTCGATTTTTTTACGAACATTAATTGCAGTCTGTCTAGCGATGTCGTATGTGCCAAGTCCAGCGAGTGCACAAGAGCCGCCGCCGCCCCTACTAATCGTCGGTGATTCGGTATTTAACGCATTCGATTATGTGCCAAGTGCAAAACAATTGCTTAATCGGCATCAGCGAACAATCTTTGCCGTGCAAGGTTGTCAGAAATTACTTGAAGATGGCTGTATGTCCTTTGCCAAGTTGAGTGCGCTCGAACAATTACGAAAACACGCCGGCAGGTTCACAGACGTTGTCGTAATCGGCACCGGATACAACGATCGTTTGGGAATTCCATTTCGAGAAGCAGTTTTTGCTATCACTAGTGAAGCAGCCACACAAGGCGTGGATGTGGTTTGGGTAACTTACCGCGAACGTGGAAATGTTCGGGGTAAATCGAAAACAATGAACATTCAGTTACGCAAACTTGCTGAAAAGATTCCTAACTTAACAATTGCCGATTGGAATAGTTACAGCGACGACAGTGTCAACAAAAATAAGAGTTGGTTTCGTGAGGACAATGTTCATTTAATAACTCTCGGTGCACTTGGTTTAGCGCGCTTGATCAATCAGACCGTTGATCAGGTAATCGCCAAGCGAGCGTTAGCGGAACTCGGCTGACGAATATTGCCCAATGCGGTCGGCGCGGTGCTGAGTGTCGATCACCCGAATAGTTCCACTTCGGCTACGCATCACCAGACTTTGTGACCGCGCACCATAAGAGTCGTATCGCACACCACGTAAGAGTTCGCCATCGGTAACTCCCGTCGCGGCAAAAAATACATCGTCGCCACTAACGAGATCGTCGACGGTAAGCACCTGCGAGAGGTCGTAGCCAGCAGAGATCGCAGCTTTGCGCTCTACATCGTCGCGCGGCCAAAGTCGACCGAGGATTTGTCCGCCGAGGCTTTTTAGTGCTGCCGCCGCGGTTACTCCTTCTGGCGTGCCACCAATTCCCATTAAGACGTCTACGCCGACGTGCGGAGACGCCGCAGCAATCGCACCGAAAATATCTCCATCACTTATGAGATGAATTCGACATCCGCATGTACGAATTTCTGCGATGAGGTCGTCATGTCGTGGACGTTCTAAAACTACAACGACGAGATCGTTGAGCGATTTCTTGGTTGCCTTGGCGATTTCCTTTAGATTCTTCGTTGGTGTTGCATTCAAGTCGATTGCATTGGCTGCAACCGTCGCAACAGCAATCTTTTCCATATAGACACACGGCCCAGGATTGAACATTGATCCTCGCTCGGCCACTGCTAGAACCGATAACGCATTTCCTCGCCCGAGAGATGTGAGCGTGGTGCCATCAATCGGATCAACAGCGACATCTGTAAGTGGTTTAGATCCGTTGCCGACTTTTTCTCCATTAAACAGCATCGGTGCTTCGTCTTTTTCGCCTTCGCCGATCACGACGATGCCGTCCATATTCACAGTGTCAAGTAGGTTGCGCATTGCGTCAACTGCAGCCCCATCAGCCGCCTTTTTATCCCCACGGCCGACCCATTTAGAAGCGGCCAATGCGGCGGACTCGGTAACCCGTACCAGTTCTAGAGCCAGGTTGCGGTCCGGACGTTGCGAGAGCGTCATCGCCCTAATCGTAGTGCATCACACAGCAACTAGCGTTCGGCACATGACCGAGTTGGATGCAAAAGAGCCGATTACCGAATATGAGCTTGACGAGTGGTCTGATTCTGATCGAACGGAACTAACTGAGGCACTCACCGAAGCGGGCATTGCGCATAGGTGGGAATCAACTGTATTGCTCGTTGCATCAGCCACGGAAAGTGATGTCGATGAACTTTTGGATGATTTCGAAAGTGACGGTATCGAAAATGGGGAAAGTGAAGTAACAGAAAACGGTGATGGAAAAAATTCTGCCAGAGGTGAAGTTCTCTCGCAATTATTTCTGTCAGCGCAGCGTATTGCGCGTGATCCATTGGATTCAAATGGATTGAGCATGCTTGTAAGCGTCCTAGAAGAAGTGGAAGGTGCGAGTGCTCCGTACGGGATAGGCGATTCGGTGTGGCGTCAGATTGTCGATCTTGCGAGTCAGATTGAGGATGCGCTGACTGGCGGCGAGCAACCCGATGAAGTAACGGCGATGGATCTCGCGGGTCGACTATTCGCAATTTTGCGATCACACGTTTAAGCATCTGTAATCGCCGCGAATTTTATCGCACAGTTATTCTCGCATCTAATGTCTGACTCTAAAACGATCCTTGCCGAACTTGAGATCTGGCACTCGCGGCCGTTTACGCCAACGCGTCGACTATCACTTGGCACACTTGTGTTACCTACCGATCCAGCACCAGGATTCGGCGGTATTTTGCTAGGCGGAGTGGTATCCGCGCATCTTGGCGATGTTGATGATGAGGTCGTTCCTGATTTGCATCGACTGATATCGCAGATCGAACGCGGCGAGCGAGTTGTTCAACCACGATTACGACATCGTTTACAAACAGATCGACATGGGTTGGCAAAAAGTGTGCATCGATTAGTTGGTGACAGAGATCAATTGCGATTTGAATTTGACGCGACCGGGAGTGCGTTATTGCAAGTGCTTGGTGCAATTTATTCGCTCGAAAGACTTGACGAGCCTGCGCGGCAATCCTTGGCGATGGTTATTGGTCGCTCAATGCGTTGGCGCGGACCGCTAGACACTTCGTTTATTACGTATCTTGCCGCCCGTTCGGTGACAAGTATTTCCGATCTTGCAGATCCGCGAGCATGGGCATTAGAGATTCTCGGTTTTCCTGCTGGGACCGTGAAGCCATCCAAAAGGCAAGTTCAAGAGCGGTATCGTGCCGCATTGCGTAGCGTGCATCCCGACCATGGTGGCGAAATTAAAACCGCAAGTCAAGCAATTGAGGATCTCGCCGAAGCCCGCCGAGTGCTACTGCACTCGTGAATTGCGTGTGCTACTGCACTAGTGAAGAGCGACGACGTCCTGCGGGTTTAGTTCTTCAAGTTCTAGGTGCGCCGATTCTGGATAAGTAGCAATGATCACTAGTCCGGCGATAACTGGCCCGATTGCCAACCAACTCATGACGTTGCCGTAGCTTGTCTCGTTACCCAGAAATACTCCTGCTCCGATCAGTCCAACACTGCCGCCCAATAGCGACGAAGTCATGATCACACTAGAAGCAAACGACCGATGCAATGTTGGAAATAACTCTCCGCGGTACACAGCCATCGCTGGGTAGGCGAGTGCGAGGCACATCCCTCCAACGAATGTCGCAATCCACATTGCTGGTCCACTAACTCGAAACGCAATCGATAACACTATTGCGCCTAGCGGAAATGTGATCGCAGCGAGCAAGCGTCGACCGCGAGTATCGGCCAGTTTGCCACCAATTAATAAGCCGAGTGCCACGGGAGCGCCAGTAACGAAACTAAAAATAGTTATCATCACCGCCGAGTAATCACGGACATCTCTTAGATAACGCACTTGGAATACCGATGACGCTGCAATAAATAAGTTACCGAATGTTGCCACAAGACATTGCATCGCTAACCGGCGCCGCTCGATATGCGTAGCACTCTCAAGATGTCTTTCGTGTCGTTCGGTAAAGCGCTGGGTTTCTGGTAGACCATGTCGCACAACGAAGCCAATAACGAGCCATAACAAAGACAGCGCATAAATTATGCGCCACGAACTTGGCGCGAGATCTGCAATTGGTAATGCAAGCACGGCAGCACCTGCGCCGACTCCAGCGGCAATTCCCAGAATACTTATTGACCATGCGCGTGATTCACGAGACATTTCTTCGGTCGCGACTATTGCAATGAGTAACGTCAGCACTAACGCCAACGGTCGGCCAATTGTTTGTGTCGCAACGAGCAACGCAAACGATGGTGCAAGTGCACCGAGTCCAGTAACGATTGGTGCACCAAATGCACACCACACAATTAGTCGTCTGCGCCCGACGCGATCTGCGAGCGCCGCGAGTGGGAGTGCAATAATTACTCCCCATCGAATTACGGCAGCGCCAATTCCTTGTCCGCGTTCGGAGACATTAAAATCTTCGGCGGCAAACGCCACAGTCTGTGTAAACAGTGTGTTGGCATACGCGCCGGGCACACACGCCAAGGCGAGAAGCCATAAAATTGAACGCTGGCGGCTTGTCAATTTTGGCGTTCGGGGTTTTCTGCTCACTGCGGGAGCATACTGAAACGAGATGAATACCGTTATAAATAGCGCCATGAATGGCGTGACGAATAGCGCGATGAACAACGCATCGCCCCGCATAATAGTGCGTCACTCGGGACCGCTTTCAGGAAATGTGCAGGTCCCTGGCGCAAAGAACTCGGTCCTCAAGTTGATGGCTGCCACCTTGCTTGCCGAAGGAGAGTATGTGCTGACAAATGTGCCGGCGATTGCAGATGTTGACACAATGTCAGATCTCCTCGGTGCGCTTGGCATCACCACTAAGAAACTCGGGCCACATGAATTGTCGCTGACGAATGCGGGCAACATCTCGACCGAAGCACCGTTCGAAAATGTTGACAGGATTCGCGCCAGTATCAATGTGCTCGGGCCACTACTTACCCATTATGGTCAGGCGCTAATTAACTGGCCAGGCGGCGACGACTTTGGTGGTCGGCCAATTGATCTACACATTGACGGTCTCGAAAAAATGGGTGCAACGATCGAACAAAACCTCTTAAATATCAATGCCTACGCTAAGCAGTTGCACGGCGCGGAAATTGAGTTGTCGTTTGCCAGTGTTGGTGCCACAGAAAATATTCTCACCGCGGCGATCTACGCCAAAGGAACAACGGTCATTGATAACGCTGCCCGCGAACCAGAGATCGGCGACTTGTGCAACATGCTGATAGCGATGGGCGCCAAAATTGAGGGCATTGGAACTTCGCGATTAATTATCCACGGCTCCGAAAAAGGTTCTCTCAAAGGTGTTCGCCACTCGGTGATCAACGATCGCGTGCAAGCGGCGACATACATTGCCGCAGTTGCAATTGCCGGTGGTGATGTGCAGGTGCGGGGCGCGCGACCAGAACATATGGAAATGGTGATCAGCAAATATGCGCAGATGGGTGTTTCGATAACTGCACAGCGAGATGGCCTGCGGGTTACCGCGCCAGATCGACTGAATGCAATCGATTTCTCAACGCTGCCGTATCCGGGCATCGCCACCGATTACAAGCCGCTACTCGTAGCCATGAACGCGGTCTCAAATGGCGTAGGCATCGTGACCGAGAATCTCTTTCCCGGTCGATTTGGCTACATCGAAGAATTGTGCAAACTCGGTGCCGATATTCGTATCGATGGTCACCATGCTGTAATCAAAGGTGTGGATCATCTGGTCGGCGCAAATGTGACGGCGCCAGATATCCGCGCTGGAGCAGCGTTAGTTGTCGCAGGTTTGGCTGCCCACGGTGAAACTTCAATCAGCAATATTCACCACATCGACCGTGGTTACGACGATTTGGTCGGGCGCCTCAGTGGTCTTGGCGCGGATATTACTCGCGTTTAGCGCGACGTGTTGCCTGCCACAAGACCACAATTATCACGATGATAGGACCGGTTACGAGGAGAATCTCATCCCAACCACCTTGGTG
>JABMNW010000172.1 GCA_013204455.1 Acidimicrobiaceae bacterium | reverse complement strand
TGGACAATTCGTCGTGGCAATATGCCACTACTTGGAGTTGATCCATTTGGCGATGAGTTCATTAAGTTTGTTGGCGAGTGGACACAGGCTGGCCGACCAGGATTCCGCCTCGGCACGGGTCGCGAAACCAGTTAGTTAGTCAGTTAATTAGTTGGCTACAACTAGTCTCAATATTGTGCCAATGTCAATTATTGCCATTTGTGTTGGGGCCTGCGCGGGGGCACTCTCGCGCTGGGGTCTCGCAGTTGCGTTAAATTCACGGACACCGAACATGCCACTTGGAACTTTGATGGCAAATGTAATCGGTGGTTTTTTGGTAGGTATTGCAGTCGCAGTTTTTGCAAACAATCCTGGCTTTTCAAGTGAATGGAAATTATTAGTTATCACGGGATTTCTAGGCAGTCTGACTACGTTCTCGACATTCTCTGCCGAAGTTACCGACCTGATTCAAAATGGTCGCTTGCAATTAGCGATGCTCTCAATATCCGCACATGTCGGCGGATCTTTGGCGGCGACGATGCTTGGTCTTGGCACTGTGAGCGCTGTGCGTTCGCTTGGTACTTAGGTTTATTTTTTGCGCTGATTAGGACCTAGTTTAAGAGTTGTGACACAGCGTGGGGAACTCGTGTGGTGCCCCGATCCAGCGCATGTACTCACAACACGTCTTGCACAATTCACAGGATCTCGTAACTACCCAAAACTGCATAAATGGTCAGTCGAATCACCTGAAGAGTTCTGGGCCAAGGTTTGGGAATTTTGTGGTGTTATTGGTGAGCGCGATGACCGTGTTATTGAACGATTGACAAATGCAGATGATTTAGCGCTTGAATTTATTTCGACTAGATTTTTTCCTGATTCCAAACTAAGTGTGGTTGAAAATTTGCTCGCGAAATCTGGAGATAGCGAGGCACTTGTTGCAATCGATGAGTCCGGCAATCGAACCTCACGCACTTGGGATGAGTTGCGAAATCGTGTTGCAAGTTTTGCAGGCGCGCTGGATCAGCTCGGCGTGGTTGCCGGGGATCGCGTAGTCGCATGGTTACCCAATGGCATCGAAGCGGTAGAGACGATGCTCGCCGCCGCTTCGCTTGGTGCAGTGTTCTCGTCATGTTCGCCCGATTTCGGCGCACAAGGTGTGCTCGATCGTTTTAACCAGATAGCACCAAAAGTTCTTGTCGCAACGGATACATATATATACGGTGGTAAGCGCTTCGACTGTTTGGAGCGGTTGGCGATAATTCGGGCAGGATTGCCAACTTTGACTGCAACACTGATCGTTTCCTCACCTAGCGCACCATATATTGCTGCTAATGGGTGCGACGAGTACGAGTCATTTATCGCTTCAGGTGCTTTACATCCAGTTGCTCCGCGTCGTTTCGGATTTGATCATCCGTGGTATGTGCTGTATTCGTCTGGCACTACAGGGGCGCCTAAATGCATAGTCCATCGCACTGGCGGAGTCTTGCTACAGCATCTAAAAGAACATCAGTTGCACTGCGATATTCGCGACGGCGACCGAGTGATGTACTTCACCACAACCGGATGGATGATGTGGAACTGGCTCGTATCTGTCTTGGCGAGTGGCGCAACTGCCGTTTTGTACGATGGCTCGCCGAGTTTTCCAATGACACGACTATTTGATATCGCCGAATCTGAAAAACTCACTTTGCTCGGAACATCCGCAAAGTTCATTGACTCGGCGCGAAAATCAGACATCGCACCGATTTCGACTCACAACTTAAAAACGTTGCGCACGATCTGTTCTACAGGTTCGCCACTCGCACCAGAAGGGTTTAGTTGGGTGTATTCGGCAGTCGCCACGAATATTCATCTTGCGTCAATTTCTGGTGGCACGGATATTTGTGCATGCTTCGTTGGCGGAGATCCAACTAGTGCGGTCTATGCAGGCGAAATACAACGCGCTGGTCTTGGCATGGCGAGCGACGTAGCGGATGAGTTCGGAAACTCACTTCATGACAAACCCGACATTGCTGGAGAATTAGTTTGCCGCCAGCCGTTTCCTTCAGTGCCACTTGGTTTTTGGGGGGATGGCACAATTGGATTGCCCGATCCGCAAAAACCTGGGCCGAAGTTTCGTGCCGCGTACTTCGATCGATTTTCAGGAGTGTGGGCGCAGGGCGATTTTGCCTCGTGGACTTTAAATGAGGGCATCGCGATTCATGGACGCAGTGATACGACTCTAAATCCTGGCGGCGTGCGAATCGGTACGGCAGAGATTTATCGTGTTGTCGAACAACACGAGGATGTTTTAGAAAGTTTGGTGTTTGGCCAAGATCACGACAATGATGTGCGGATCGTACTAGCCGTGCGCCTTGCGACTAATGTGACATTGACTAACGAACTCGTTGCTGAATTAAAGTTGCGTATTCGTGCTGCGTGCACACCTCGCCATGTACCAGCGATTATTATCGCCGTAG
The DNA here is from genome assembly GCA_013204455.1 of Acidimicrobiaceae bacterium. Classification (GTDB taxonomy): domain Bacteria; phylum Actinomycetota; class Acidimicrobiia; order Acidimicrobiales; family Ilumatobacteraceae; genus BACL27. Next base: position 14,612 of record JABMNW010000172.1, on the reverse strand, counting down.
CCGATCTGCCACGTACCCGTAGCAATAAACTTGTCGAGTTGGCTGTGGCTGATGCAGTGAACGGTCGCCCAGTGCGTAACATTGAATCCATAGCTAACCCCGAAGCCATCTATGCAATCGTTGAGGCACTCAATTAATAAATTAGCGAAAGATTCCGTAGTGGTAAGTAATCGTCAAGTTCAAGTTCATCAAAGCCACTAATGAACAATGCTTCGGTTGCACCCGCAATAGATGCGTCTCGAGTTGCCTCTTTCAGAGCATTGCGAAGTTCGTCAAGTTGCGTGTCATTAATTGAGCGATGAGTAATTAATGGTAAGCAGGGCACCATTGGGCCATTGCAAATTACAAATAGTGATGAGATAAGTTCTGGAAACAATCGCTTCAGATGGGCGAGCGTGACACTATCGATAGATGCGATGTCTGCTTCGCCACGATGCAGCATCCGCACACTTTCGAGATGTGAGCCAGTCATTCGAACCTCTCCACGCCAAGTTTCTTGCGGCCCGTGTATTGCCGCAATCAGACTTATCCATCCAGAGAGACTTTCTGTGCTGTTAACGGCGGCAATTGACTCTTGAAAATCGAACGGCGTGCCATCTGTGCGACCAAGAATCACACTGCGATAATGGTGAGCGGCAGATTCCGGGGTTGTATGACGAAATGTGCCAACGACACGAACTTTGTCGGTCAGTCGTGTAATCAGCGGCCAACCACAAGTCTGGCTAAGCACGAGGTCATCGCTTAGCCATAATTCCTGTGGGTTTCCAGTCCATTGAAGCCTTGCCGGAAGCCATTGTGCTCGTGAAATGGTCGCCGACCAAAGTTTGTCAAATGCCCAGCGAACATCCTCAAACGGATAAAAACCCAGTTCGGCACGCATCGGATTCGGGGAATTCATTTTATGGGTGCAGGCCCCGCAAGCGATGCGAGTCGGCGATCGTTTTAATACCCAGCACCGAAGCAGCGAGTCGGTAGGGGAGTTTTGCTTCGACCGAGAATGCGTGCAAGCGCTTGAACGAACTTTGCATCAATGAAATCACTCGCTCGTTAACCTCATCTTCGTCCCAACTTAGGTGTGCAAAGTTTTGACATTGCTCCAGATAACTGCATGTCACGCCACCAGCATTCGCATAAATGTCAGGAACTACAATGATGCCGCGATCTTGCATCACCTCGTCAGCTTTCGGTGTCAACGGACCATTGGCACCTTCAACAATTAACCGTGCCTTTATTTGAGTTGCGATATGTTCATCGATAGCGTCGCCAAGTGCACATGGCATGATGATGTCGGCATCAACGCTAAACACTTGTGTCGCACCATCGAGTCCTTTGCCGATTAGGTCGCCAGCTCCAGTTTCGACGACGCTCTTTGCACCTTCTCGTAGTTTGTGATCAACGAGAACTAAATCGATTCCGTTCGCGTTATGAATCGATCCACCGACATCGGCCAAAGCTACAATCTTTGCACCACGTGCGTGCGCTAAACGAGCCGCCCAAGCCCCAACTTGTCCGTATCCCTGAATTGATATTCGCGTGTCCTTGAGCGGCAATCCGATTTGTGCGCCGGCGAGTGCAGCTGCCTCAACTGCGCCTCGTCCCGTTGCTGATTCGCGGCCAAGTGAGCCGCCAAGCTCGATCGGCTTGCCTGTGACTACACCTGGAACGATGTGACCAACACTCGCCGAGTATTGGTCGAGCACCCAGGCCATGACTTGCGCATTCGTGCCGACGTCGGGTGCGGGCACATCCCTATCCGGACCAAGAAATGGAATCAATTCTGAAACATAACGCCGTATGATGCGTTCGAGCTCTCCGGTACTCATCGTTTTTGGATCGAATGCAATACCACCTTTGGCACCGCCAAGAGGAAGGTTCATGATTGCAGTTTTAAGAGACATGCCAATCGCAAGTGCGACAACTTCGTCACGCGTCACTCCGGGGTGATAGCGGATTCCACCCTTGGCTGGTCCGCGGGTCGTGTTGTGATGCACCCGCCAACCCACAAGATGGTCGCGCGTGCCGCTGTCGCGGCGAAAAGGAATCGAGACTTCCAATATTCGACGCGGCGCAATAATCGTTTCGATTAGGCCGTCTTCGAGTCCGAGCCATTCGCCAGCCTGGCGAACCCGAAACTCGGCTGATTCAAGGGCAAATTCTTTAGGAGTGTGTTGTGGCATGGTCACACCATATGTTATATGGCTTTACAAATCACCACAGTTGACAAGGATATTACTAGGCTGAAGCAATGCAGATTAATAAATCCTCAATGTTTGTTGCCGGTCTCGTTCTTGGTTTAGTAGCGGTGGGTTCGTTGACTTATGTCAATGCCGTTTCACCGAACTATAACGCTTGCGCCGATAAGGCGACTGGCAGCGTTCGCTTGTTGTACAAAGGCAAGTGTCAAAAGTCCGAACGGTCGATCACGATCAGTTCCAGTGACACCGATACGAAGACTGTTGACACCGACACGGATACCAGCACTCTTCATGTGATTGACGCGGCGAGCAAGGATCTTGGAACTCTCGTCGGTTACAACAGCACAACTCAAACTTATTCTGTTTATGACGGAACATACACATGGAATTATCACCTCTCAGGAAAAATCTTCAATGGTGGTGCAACGATTCTTTACAGCAGTTGGGGATGTCTGGGAACTCCTTATGTATTAGCCGCAACTGGTACGACATATCCGGCAAATTGGACCGAGGTTTACCGTTCCAACTACTCAACTGCGACAGTCAATGCTTACAAGGCATCTGGTGCATTGGTTGCAACTACAGCGGCAACTATTTTGAGCAACTACACAATTGCCGCAGGTTGCGTTGACTACTACACGACGCCGTTTACTGCTGACGAGAAACTCGTTCCGCTGACTGCTATTACACCACCAGCGGATGCAACTGGTCCGTTGAAGTTCCTAGTTAAGCCGTAAATTCGGCTAGTTGAGTGGCCGCAAGCGCGGCCACTTGCCGATTTCATCAAGGCTGGCAACGGTGCTGGCCATCGCTTCTGGTGTAACTGGATGACTTATTAAATAACCCTGTTCCTTGGCACATTGCAGATCGGCAAGTGCATGCAATTGTTGCACGGTTTCCACGCCTTCGGCTACGACATCCAGGCCAAGTGAATCTGCCATGGCGATGATCGTCTTGACGAGTGAACGCGCGTTGCTATCGGTTGCCAAACCGTTAATAAATGTCTTATCAATCTTCAGTCGGTGAATTGGAAATCTCTGCAGAAAGGAAAGCGAAGAATATCCAGTACCGAAGTCATCGATCGCGATTCGCACACCAATCGCCGAAAGTTTGCGTAACGTATCTAGTGCCTGATCGGGTTGGGTGATCATCACGCCTTCTGTGACCTCAAGCCATAATTGATCGGCTGGCATATGTGAACGCATTAACGCTTCGTTGACCACGGCAACAAAATTTGGGTCATGCAGTTGTCGTGGCGAAACATTAACCGACATCGTTGCGTCGCGACGACAAATACTCTCGTTTATCCAACCTCGTAAGTGTGTGAGAGCTTCAAGAAGGGCCCAGGCGCCGATCGGCACGATAATTCCAGTTTCTTCTGCGATCGGAATAAATTCTGCAGGCGAAATATTCGTACCGTCTTCCATTTCCCAACGCATCAGCGCTTCAAATCCGATTACATCTCCAAGATTGATATCGATAATTGGCTGATGTACAAGTCGCAATTCGCGACGCTCAAGTGCTCGGTACAGAGCAGTTTCTATGGCCAAGCGTTGATTGACACGCTCGAGCATCGACTCGTCGAAAATTGCCACACAATTACGGCCTGAATCCTTTGCGCGATACATCGCTGTATCGGCGTGACGCAATAGGTCATCTGCGGTAGTTGTAACTCCCGGGAGGTAAATAGCAACACCGATGCTTGCCGAAACGAAGACATCTCCTTGTCGCAATGATAGAGGTTCGTGAAATGACTCTAAAACACAATCGGCTAGGAGCACTGCTTCACTTGAGCTCTTTGTCTCGGCGTCAAGCACGACAAACTCATCACCGGAGATTCTCCCAACAACACAACGGTCAGGGAGCGCAACTCGCAATCGCTGAGCAACGGCGACAAGTACGTCATCGCCGGCGGAATGCCCAAGACTGTCATTGATATTTTTAAATCGGTCAACGTCAATGAAAAGCGCTGTCGGTGCTCGGCCATCGTTCAACGCATTGATCAGCGCAGTCGAAACATGCTCTAGCATCAGCCCTCGGTTAGGCAGACCCGTTAGTGCGTCGGTCTGTGCAAAGACGATCAGCGTTTGCTGCAGAGATGCATTGGCACGCACAGAAAAGACGACTCGTGATGTAACAGCAATTGCCAAGACAAAAATAGAACTTGTGCGTACGATGCGGTCGACATCATTCGTCGGATCGGTCAATGCAAGCACTACAACCGGAATAGCTAGCGCAGATGTTATGAGCACGAGCCGGCCAAGTAATGGTTGTCGTTGACGCGCTGCGGTGCGTGTGGCGAGAGTGGCCACGCTTGGGTGTAACAATGTCGCCGAAACAAGAAACAAACTTGCAATGTAGGTCGAGTTTGCTAGTTGCTGTGAAATCTCAAATCTACCAGATTGATCTGTTGCATTGAGTAAGTCGCCCACGAGCGAAAGAGTAATAGCACTCGTTGCCAGCCAAACAGCGGAGATACGTTCCGAGTCGCCTAATAACAAAGTTGCGAGCATAAACACGACAATCGAACTTGCCGCGAGAGTTACGCCGCGTAAGGCAATAACCGCGATGATCTCTTGCGAAAATTTTCGTGCAGGGTTTAGAAACGCAAACCAAATCACGAACCACGCACCTAAACCAATAATTAACGAATCTGCGACAATGCTGAGTGCGTCGCCACCGAGACGTCTTTGCACAGTTACGACGAGTCCGCCAACAAGAATCAACTGAACTGTAAGAAATAATGCTTCCGAAATTACTTGCGAAGTATCAGTCGCACCTGACCTACCGTTTAGAAATTGTGCGGTTAGTAAACACGTAATCAACAAGAGCAATGCCGTCCAGACACGCCGATCTGCATGATTGACGAGATTTCTGATGATCAATGCAATTACTACTTGAGCTGAAGCCGCGAGAAAAATCACACCGTGGAGGTCGGAGTCGTTGATTAGAGAGTTGACGGCAGTGGCGACGGCTCCGAGTGGAATCATCGCCCAGGCCGCTCGAGTAACGGCTTTAGACATCACGAAAACGGTACTACATTTATTTTGCGGTTAGTTCAAGTGTCGTCCTGTTGTATCAACGAAATAGAGATGTGTCGATGCTCCGCTAGCCTAAATACGGAGATGAGCGTTTCCACAGCCGCAGTGACGGTGGTTGTCCCAGGTTCACATCTAATGGCCGGTCTGCTTGGCGAACGAGATTCTCACTTGCGTTTGATTGAGAAAACCTTTCCGCAAACATCTATCACGGTGCGTGGCAACGAAGTGTCGATTTCTGGCCTAGATACCGAGTTAGTCGGATGTTTGTTCGAAGAACTCACTGGGTTGTTGCAAGGTGGTGAGGATCTTGACCTCGTCGTAGTTTCTCGAAGTATTGACATGGTCAGATCTAACGAACGTCCCACATCTGTACTCACCGAAGATATTGTGCGCGTCAGCCAAGGTCGACCGGTGCGCGCGAAAACGTCGGGGCAAAAACGTTATGTGGATGCGATCCGTGACAATGTGATTACTTTTGGACTCGGTCCAGCAGGAACAGGAAAGAGTTGGCTGGCAATTGCGATGGCGGTACAGGCGCTCCAAACGAAAACAGTGCAACGAATTATTCTTACTCGACCGGCAGTTGAGGCAGGCGAGCGACTTGGATTTTTACCGGGAGACTTAATGGCCAAACTCGATCCATATTTGCGTCCACTTTATGACGCGTTGCATGACATGGTTGGCGCAGAAGGTGCGCAAAAATTAACTGAGCGTCAAGTTGTCGAAGTTGCGCCACTTGCTTACATGCGTGGACGAACCCTGAACAATAGTTTTATTATTTTAGACGAGGCACAAAATGCAACACCCGAACAAATGAAGATGTTTTTGACTCGTATCGGGTTTGGCTCGCGAGTTGTCGTCACTGGCGATACCACACAGGTTGATATCCCAGACAGTCGTAGCGGACTAGTCGGTCTCGAAAAACTTTTGCAGGGGATCGAAGGCTTGGCATTTGTGCATCTAGATACACGTGACGTGGTGCGTCATAAAATTGTTGCTGACATAGTTGCCGCCTACGAACAAAAAGGCATTGACGCGGTGAATAATCGTGCCTGAGCCGCATGTTAAAAGGGTAGGTCCACATAAAGTCGGCGGAGACGGTGACCTAGAAATTTTCTGTGCCGACGAACAATCGGATACAGAAATTGATGTGCCACGTTGGCATCGACTTGCCGAAAACGTTATTCGCTCAGAAGGTGTGCGCGGTGCAACCGAGTTGACCTTAATGTTCGTGCCTGAGAGTGCAATTGCTGGATTGAATGAGAAATACATGGGAAAGTCTGGGTCAACCGATGTGCTTGCGTTTCCGTTGGACGCTGTCGAATCTGTGCGCTCACCTGGGCCTGGTTCGATGTCGCGCGGGCCAGAACAAATGCCAATAGATCTAAATGATCTTCCGCTTTTATTGGGGGATGTGGTGATTTGTCCCGCAGTAGCAAAAAGACAGTCGCCAACACATGCTGGAAATCTAGAAGATGAGTTAGCGCTACTTGTGGTTCATGGCATTTTGCATGTACTTGGGTTCGATCACGATAAAGATGAACAAGCAAAAAAGATGCAGACACGTGAACTCGAACTGCTCGAGCAATATCATTGGGGATTCACGATGCCAGAGTCTTTTAGGAACGTCTACGAATCATGATCTTTTCTGCTGCACCAACAAATAGCGATATTTGGATGTTTGTTGCAATTGGCTTGTTGCTGATCGGTTTAACTTTCCTAGCACTTGCCGAGATGAGCTTGTCGCGAATTACAAAGCAGAAAGCACAAGCGCTTGTTGATCAGGGTGAAAAGAGTGCACGCTTGATTTTGAGACTTGCTGAAGAGCCAACGCGATGGGTGAATCCGTTACTGCTAACTGTCAATATTTTTCAGACAATACAAGCAACACTCACTGGCGTTGTAGCGGGAAGATTGTTTGGCGCAGCAGGTGTAGTCATTGGTGTAGCACTAAACGTGATCGTCTTCTTTGTCCTGGCCGAGGCAGTGCCAAAGACTTATGGGTTGCTGCACCCCGTACGCGGAGCAACTTTGGCGGCACGCCCGGTAAGTGCGCTCATTGGGTTTTTGCCGCTGCAAATTGTGTCACGTTGGTTGATTCAACTCACGAATGTAATTGTGCGAGGCAAAGGACTCGCCGCTGGGCCATTTATTAGTGAACAAGAATTTCTCGGCATTGTCGAAGCGGCGGCAAAAGAGTCAGTGATCGAACACGAAGAGCGTGAACTGATCGAATCTGTGATCGAGTTTGGTGACACGGTGGTGCGTGGGATCATGATTCCACGTCCTGACATCGTGACAATCAATGATAATCTGAGTATCACCGAGGCACTTGACATCGTGGTCGAACATCAACTTAGTCGTTTACCAGTATTACGAGCAGACGATGATGATCAAGACGATCTTGTTGGTGTGGTCTATGCGAAAGACCTAATTGCTACCGAGCGGTCGGGTGGTGGGAATGAGTCAATTAAGAATTGTCTGCACACTGTTGAAGTAGTCCCTGAGACAAAACTTGTTTCAGATCTAATGCGACAGATGCAATCCGAAAAATTTCATTTAGCGATGGTTGCCGACGAATACGGTATTCTTGTCGGTTTGGTTACGCTTGAGGATTGTTTGGAAGAACTTGTTGGCGAGATCGGTGATGAACATGACGAGGATGACACATCGGTTCAGCGTCAATCCAACGGTGATTATTTGGTTACTGGGGCAACGACGATCAACAAGATAAACGATCTAATTGGCACGAAGATCAGCGAAGATGACTATGACACGGTTGGTGGATTGGTGTTCGGCATGTTGGGTCATGTACCAGATGTTGGCGAATCGGTCGTCCAAGAGCAATGGCGCTTTCGGGTCGAAGAATTAGATGGTCGACGGATTCAAGTCGTTCGCGTTGTCGCCGAAGAGTAAAGTCATGTTATGGAAATTTCTTTAAAGGGTAAAGTAGCTTTAGTCACTGGTGCCTCCCGTGGAATTGGCAAAGCAATCGCTAAATCGTTTGTCGAAGCAGGTGCGCAGGTGATGCTGACTTCACGCAAAGAAGATGCCTTGAGTGCCGCGGCAAATGAAATGGACGGCGAGACCGACGTTTTTGCCGCCAATACCGGTGATTTAGATGCGGGTCTTGCATGTGTCGAGGCAACGATGAAGCGCTTTGGCAAGATTGATATTTTGGTGAATAATGCGGCGACTAATCCGTATTACGGCGCAACATTGGGTGTTGACTCACCGCGTTTTGATAAAACGTTTCAGGTCAACTTGAAGGGCCCAGTGTTCTGGAGCCAGGCAGTGTGGAATGCGTCGATGAATAATAGCCCTGGAGTAATCCTCAACATTGCATCCGTTGGTGGTATTCGCGCCGAGAAGGGCCTTGGTGTTTACAATTTAACGAAGGCAGCAATTATTCATTTAACTAGTCAGCTTGCGTGTGAACTTGGTCCAACGCGCGTTGTCGGTATCGCACCAGGACTTGTTAAAACCTCTTTTGCGTCGGTACTTATCGAGAACTTTGGCGAACAACTAGCTGCTCAATTACCAACAGGTCGATTGGGCGAACCACAGGACATCGCTAACCTGGCACTATTTTTGGTTTCAGATCTCGCTTCATGGATCACCGGTGAAACGTATGTGATTGACGGTGGCGCAGGAGTGCGCTCAGGAGCAATGTAGTTCCGTTCTCTTCACTTTGCCAAGAGCCGTGCGTGGGATCTCGTCTATAAAAAAACAAGTCTGGGGTGCGTAGTAATTTGGTAGCGATTGCTTTACGTAATCGCGAATGTCGCCGAGAGTGGGTATCGGCTGATTAGGTTTAACAACAATCCAAGCCACAATGCACGAACCCCATTTTGGATCTGGCACTCCACATACGGCAACATCGGCGATGCTGCTGTGCTGCAGTAAACAATTCTCGACCGTGACAGGCCAGACATTGTTGCCACCAGTGATTATCAGGTCATCGCGTCGGCCAAGCACTTTGAGCCGACCTAAATTATCAATTTCCCCCATGTCGCCAGTTGCGAACCAGCCATCAGCTGTTTTTGGATTAGTGCCATCGCGATAGCCGCGCAACAGCATTTCGCCGCGTACGTGAATTTCGCTTTCGCTATCGATACGGAGTTCAACTCCATCTAAAGCAGTGCCGTCGTAGGCAATTCCGCCGACGGTTTCACTCAGGCCGTAGGTCATGATCGCATTGAGTGGTAATGGTTGTGTAGTCGCGCTTCCACCAACAAGAACAATGCGGAATCCGGATGTGTCAAGCCGTTGCAGAATTATCGGCACAACTGACGTCATATTCGCGCCATCTTTTAGTGCGGATTCAATTGTCTCGACGTCGGCTCGCGGCTTAATTGTGAGTCTTGATTTGTAATGCAATGCGCGTAACACAACCGAGAATCCACCGACATGCGCCAACGGAATGCACGCCAGCCAGTGATCGTTATTCGAGCAACCAAGTCGTGTACCGCTGGCGATTACCGAGGCGCGAAGTGATTGATGTGTGTGAACCACGCCTTTAGGGATTCCGGTAGATCCGCTCGTGGCAATGACGAGTGCATCGTCTTGTTCTACAGGAAACCCGGTTAAAATTTCTAGGATATTTCCGTCTTTGAGGATCACACGAGATACGCCGAACTGCTGGACAAGTTTTTGGCGCGCAGAGTGGGGAAGTCGCTGATCGAGTGGCAATACTGCATCTCCAGCATCCCAGATGCGTTGTAAACACTCGACGAATTCACGCGATGCCTTCATATCGATTGCAACAAGTGAACGCATCTGCCCATCGTATTGCGAATAGTTGTTAAGTTAGATCTGTGAATTCATCCACAAAATTATGGCTAAGTGGTGCCCGACCACGCACACTTCCTGCTGCAATTGCGCCAGTACTTGTTGGTACTGCCAGTGCATATTTACAAGACGATAAAACTGCAGTTTTCGGCAACGCATTATTGGCTCTCGTCGTGAGTCTTGCGTTACAAGTCGGAGTCAATTACGCCAATGAGTATGCCGATGGTCGTCGGGGCACTGATCAACAGCGTGTCGGTCCGATGCGACTGGTTGGATCTGGTGCGAAATCTGCTGTCGCGGTCAAGCGTGCGGCACTAATTGCGTTCGGTGTCGCTGCCCTTTTTGGGCTTGCCCTGGCTGTAGTCACTAGTTGGTGGTTGCTCGTTTTAGGTGTTGCTTGCATTGCCGCTGGATGGATGTATACAGGCGGACCAAAACCATACGGTTATTTGGGGTTTGGCGAATTATTCGTGTTCATCTTCTTTGGCGTAGTAGCTACGACGGGCACAACATTTGTGATTATTCAGACGATTACCAAAACAAGTGTAATCGCATCCGTAGCGATCGGATCTTTGGCTTGCGCACTATTGGTGATAAATAATCTTCGCGACATTCCAGGAGATACAGCAGCAGGCAAGAAAACTTTGGCGGTGCGCCTTGGCGACCAACGAACGCGACAGATGTATATAGCACTGATTATTATTGCGGCAATGATGATAAGCGTTATTTCGCTAGATCATCCGACTGCATTGTTCGGGCTGGTCGGATTACTGGCATCGGTGCCGGCAATACGCCGTGTCATACGGGGCGCCAAGGGACGCGACCTAATTGCTGTCTTGGGCATGACAGGTAGAGCGCAACTATTTACCGCAGTCACGCTCAGTATTGGTTTAGTTTTGGCTAGTTAATTACGGTCTAGTTAATTACGGGCTAATTAGATCTGAGAAACTCACGCAGTGATTCCAAAAAATGTTTCGATTGTTCTAAATGTGGTGAGTGTCCTGAATTGGGGATGATCCGCAATCTGGCGTTGTCGCCGATTGCGTCAACTAGTTGACGAGCGAGTGCGACAAATTTTGTGTCATTTTCGCCAGCCATAACCAGCACGGGCATCATTAATTGACTAACTCGCCTCAATAATGGTTCTTGAGTTCCAGTGCCACAAAGTCGCAGGCTCAAGCCAAGTCCCGCAGCAGTGTTGGCCAACCGCAAATCGCGACGCGCTATTTCTGGAGCTAAACCAGCGAACATTGGCCGTGCTAACCATTCGTCGACAAATGCTGCAACACCAATTTTTTCTATTCGCGTGGCGAGTGCTTCGTCGTTCTTAATTCGCTCGGCGCGATTGGTGGGATCATCAATTCCGGCTGTCGAACTAATTAAAATTAATCGTTCGACGCTCTCGGGATATGCGAGCGCCGCATTTAGACATAATCTTCCACCCATTGAATAGCCAACATATGTGGCAACTCTTCCGACATCAACAATCGCATCGGCGCCGCTTGTCAAGTTGCAATTCAGATCGTGCGACTCTCCGTGATTCGGAGCGTCAATGGTAACGACTTCGTATTGATCAATAAGTTGACTCGCGATCAAATCCCATGACTGCCGAGTTTGCGTGAACCCGTGAACAAATACGAGTCGCTCGCCAGATCCGACGACTTCGTGAGCGAGCATTTAGTTTTGTGTTTGTTCGCTAAGACGCCGAAGAATTCGTTCAAACTGTTCGGTATCTTGTGCACCCGGGACAGACCACTTCTCGTCGAAAACATATGTCGGTACGGCAGTAATCCCGAGGTCTGACGCGCGCTGTAAATTTTGTTCTAGTTCATCATTCCCTGAATCATCAGCAAACATTCTAAGAACTACATCGCGATCAATCCCACATTCAACGGCTATCGCGGTGAGCGTGTCTATATTAGAAATATCGCGACCCTCACAAAAGTATGCGATCATTAAGCGCTCTTTAAGTTGTGCATGATTTTCATTCAATTTTTGAGCAAGCGCAATTAGTCGATGTGCTCGGGAAGTGTTGGCGCGCAACGCGCGATCCAGATGAAATTCGATTCCATCTTGTGCGGCAATCTTGGTGACATGAGCCAGAATCTCGTCAGCACGTTCGACTCCACCAAATTTTTTGATGTACGCGTCCCGAACCGGGGTCGGGGTGTCTAATTGTGCGGTGGGGTCAAGTTGGAACGGGCGGTAAATAATTTCAATTTTTAGGTCAATGCCGGCCTCTGTGAGGTTTGCCACGGCCTGATCAAACCTATGTTTGCCGATATAACACCACGGACAAACTACGTCGGAGAAGATTTCTAGCTTCATTCCTGCCACGATAGAGGGATGGCAACGTCATCAGCGATTACTGCAACGTTTTGTTCGACTCTCGTGGATGAGTGGATCGTCTGTGGAGTGCGGCATGCGGTAGTTGCGCCTGGGTCTCGCTCTACACCAATGGCACTTGCGTTGGCTGAGAGATCAGAACTCGAGTTACATGTTTTTCACGACGAACGAAGTGCAGGGTTTGCCGCACTTGGAATTGCTAAAGCCACGGGTATGCCAGCGATACTTTTGTGCACATCGGGAACTGCAGCAGTTGAGTTTCATCCTGCAGTTGTTGAAGCGCACCATGCCGAAGTACCGATTTTGGTGTGTACGGCTGATCGGCCGCCAGAATTGCAAGGAGTCGGTGCGCCTCAGACGATTGATCAAAAAAATCTTTATGGTGTTGCCGTTCGGCTATTCCATAATGCGAATGTCGCTGATGACAGACAATTCGATCAGTGGCGCGATGTTGCACGAACAATGATTGTCAACGCAATGGGCGTCGTTCCTGGTCCAGTGCATCTCAACTTGCAATTTCGCGAGCCTCTGCTTGGAGTTGCAACTTCTTTGCCGATTGCGAACAGCGAGACGTTTAGTTTGCATGTACCGGGTAAAGTATCCGCACAAGAAATCAGAGAATTAGCGAGTCAAATGCAGAACCGTCGTGGGATTATTGTCGCGGGTCCAGATGATTATAATTCGTATTCGGCTCTTAACTTGGCAAAGGTGCTTGGTTGGCCAGTTTTTGCTGATCCGCGAAGTGGATGTCGCACGGTCGAAAACAGCACGGCCGAAAACAGCACAGTCATCGCGGCAATGGACTCGATACTTCGCGATGAGAAGTTCGCCTCGACGCACAAACCAGAAATTATTCTGCGACTTGGATCTCCGCCTGCATCAAAAATTGTAAATGCATGGCTCACATCCTGCAATGTGCCACAAACTGTCTTGACAACTTCGTCAACTTTGATTGATCCAGAAAGAACTGTGACAACGCACCTAGTTGGGAATATTTCTGCTGCCTGCGATGCGCTAATTACCGTTATCGAGCAGACAGCTAGAAACGCCAGTTCATCGTGGCTGGCAGATTGGGGACTTGCAGAAATTAATGCACAACGCGCAATCAACGAGACACTTGCTAATGAGCCAGTGCTCAGCGAGCCTGCTGTAGCGCGCGCGGTTTATGGTCTATTACCAGAAGGTTCGCATTTAGTTGTCTCAAGTTCAATGCCAATTCGTGATATCGAATGGTATGGCGTACCGCGCTTTGGATTAACAGTTCACGCCAATCGCGGTGTTAACGGAATTGATGGAGTGGTTTCTACTGCCGTCGGAATTGCGCTTGGGACCAAAGCACCAACGGCGTTATTGATCGGCGATATTGCATTGTTGCATGACACGAACGGGTTGTTAACTCTGATGAGTCGCAAAGTGGATCTTCGAATAATTGTTGTTGATAATCGAGGCGGGGGAATATTCTCGTTCTTGCCTCAGGCCGAGACACTTTCGCGCGAACGTTTTGAAATGCTTTTCGGCACACCGCATGAAGTGAATCTTGAGATGTTGGCCACAGCACATGGTGTTCCTTCGGTGACTGTTAATTCGCTGGATGGTCTTGCCGAAGCGATTGCGCTACGCGGACCCTATTTGACAAGAATTGTTACCAGTCGCGAAGAAAACGTTGGCGTGCATGAAAGGATAAATCAGATGGTTTCCGCAAGTTTACGCCGGTAACTATTTTCGTAACTATTTTAATTAGGGTCTGATGAGTGCCGCCAACATCGCCTGAAACTTCGCTTGTGTCTCGGCGAGTTCAGTTTCCGGATCACTATCACCGATGATTCCTCCACCCGCAAATAACCGTGCAGAGGTTCGCGACTGATTGAGTTCTGCACAGCGGATCGTCACGGCGAAAGTGCCATCACCATAACTATTGACATATCCAACCGCACCGCCATATCGTCCGCGTTGAATGCCTTCGACTGCGGCGATTTGTTTTAACGCTTCTTTGCGGGGATGTCCTCCCAGCGCTGGAGTTGGCGAAAGTAAGTAGGCGAGTTCAAGCGCGGACGGATGCGGATCACTTAAACGACCAGAAATCTGCGTACCGAGATGCTGAACATTCGCAACTGCAACGATGGATGGCTCTGGTTGCCAGTCTAAATACGAGCACCACGGCAAGAGTGTCTCGTGCACCATGTCGATCACGATTCGATGTTCAAGTTGATTTTTGGTGCTGGCGATCAGTTCGATGGCG
>JABMNW010000171.1 GCA_013204455.1 Acidimicrobiaceae bacterium | reverse complement strand
CTCTAGCCATTGAGCTACACCCGCAAAGGTAAAAAAAGTGTAACCAGCCAATAGCGTAATGGGCGTGAGCAACGACATCCTTGACGTTGATCTAATTGCATTTGAGAAGGGTTCTGCGTCTTCACGCAAAGCAGTCGTGGACGGGGTTCGCAGAAGTCTCGCGACTGGATTCGTGTATACGAGCCACGATCTCTCCGAAGACTTGCTGGACTCGGCGTACTCGATGCTTGCTGAGTTTTTTTCTAAAACAGTCGAAGAAAAACAGCGCTTCGTGGCGCTCGGTACGAACGGACAAACCGGTTACACGGGGGTGTTGCTCGAGACTGCAGCTTCAAGTGACAAACCTGACTGGAAAGAAATGCTCAATTGGTCAACCCCAATTCCGCAAGGGCATCCGTTACGTCGTCGCTATCCGCAGTCGTATCCAGAGCAATTATTGCCGGAGGCCGCGGTGCCAGGAATTACAAAAGTGCTGTTTTCATTTCACGATGCAATGATCGATCTGCAAACTCGTTTCTTGCGGATCATCGCCGTTGGCATTGGTTGTCACGAGTCATTTTTTGATGAGATGGTTAGTTACGGCTCAGCGCTCACGCGCGCGATTCGTTATCCACCGATGAAGCAACTTTCCGCCGTCGGTCATCTGTGGGCTACCGAAAATGGTGACATCAACTTGATCACGGCATTACCGCGCGCAACTGCGCCCGGACTGCAAGTTAAGTATCAAGGTAAGTGGATCGACGCATTGCCGCCGAAGGGTCGCGTGATTATTAACTCGGGGATCATGCTCGAGCGGATCACGAATGGGGTACTGCCAATTGGTTGGCACCGTGTTGTTGCAGCACCAGGTTTTGAGGGTGAGCGCTACAGCGTTGTGCAATTCTGTCATCCTCAACCAAGCACGATGCTTGCACCTGTGCCGAGTTGCGTGACGAAAGAGAATCCATTGCGGTTCTCGACAGTTTCCGCAGCCGATGCGCTTGAAGAAGTGATATATCAAATCAATCTTGTCGAGGACGCTCGTCGCGTCACCGATTAGCGAGTAAATAGACACAATGAGGATTGGCGTACTCACTGGCGGCGGCGATTGCCCCGGACTAAATGCCGTGATCCGGGCGATAGTGCGAAAAGCCGTTGATGTAAAAGGTGACACGGTTCTTGGTTTCTATGACGCTTGGGACGGAGTTCTCGAACAGCGCTACATCGAATTAAGCACGGAAACAGTGCGTGGGCTCTTGCCGCGCGGCGGAACAATTCTTGGCACACGTCGTGGCAGTCCCTTCGATACACCAGACGGCATCACCCGCCTCAAAAAAACATTTTCGGATCTCAAACTCGAGGCGTTAATTGTGATCGGCGGCAATGGTTCGTTAACAGTTGCCTCGATGTTGTACGAACAACTTGGTCTGCCAATAATTGGTGTGCCAAAAACAATCGACAATGACGTCGTTGGCACCGACGCAACATTCGGATTTCAAACTGCCGTTCAGATTGCCACGGACGCAATTGACCGTCTGCATACGACTGCCGAGAGTCACGACCGAGTGATGGTTGTCGAAGTCATGGGTCGCGACGCGGGTTGGATTGCGCTTCATGCAGGTATCGCAGGTGGTGCAACGGCGATTCTGGTGCCGGAAGTGCCATTTGATATTGACGAAGTTTCCCAAGTCGTGCGGCGTCGTCACGATCGTGGAAGGTATGCGTCCGTGGTCGTAGTCGCCGAGGGTGCGCGACCGAAAGATGGAACACTCGTGTTGCCGGAGCGAAAACTAGATCGTTATCGGCACGAGCAACTCGGAGATATCGCGCACTTTATTGCTCCAGAGATTTCTGCACGCACGGGTTACGAATCACGAGTTGTGCAACTCGGGCACATACAGCGTGGCGGCACGCCGACTGCCTACGACCGTGTGCTTTCGACGCGATTTGGTTTATCCGTAGTTGATGCAGTGCACGAAAAAGCATTCGGAGAAATGGTTGTGCTGAAGTGTGGAGCAATCGAGCGAGTCAA
Source organism: Acidimicrobiaceae bacterium (assembly GCA_013204455.1). Classification (GTDB taxonomy): domain Bacteria; phylum Actinomycetota; class Acidimicrobiia; order Acidimicrobiales; family Ilumatobacteraceae; genus BACL27. The sequence goes on along the minus strand of JABMNW010000171.1, from coordinate 10,608 downwards.
GATGTCAGTCACTCAAGGTTGCACACGAATGATCGACCCGGCGTTATTTGCAGATGTCGCCGCAACATTCTTTGGTTAGTTGACAAGTTAACTAGCCAACTAATTTATTGCGGCGGTCCGAACTGACGGTCGCCAGCATCACCAAGACCCGGCACAATAAATGCGTGTTCGTTGAGATGACTATCAACTGAAGCAGTAACGATGTGCAGGTTCATGCCGGTCGAACGCAAGAATTCGATGCCTTCGGGTGCGGCAAGCACGCAAGCAATCGTTAATGGTTGTGGTGCACCACGATCGGCAAGAAGTTTGCAACCATGGGCTAATGATCCGCCGGTAGCCAACATCGGGTCAAGCACCAAGCAGGTTCGTCCGTCTAAGCGTGAGGGTAACTTCGCTACGTACTCACTTGGCGTATGCGTTTTCTCGTCACGTTGTACGCCGACCACGGCAATATCGGCATCCGGCAGTAACTCCATTGCGGCTGGCAACATGCCAAGTCCTGCGCGCAAAATTGGCACAAGCACCGATCGACTGGCGAGCGCAGTGCCGTCTGTTTCTGCCAGTGGTGTACGCACTCGCGTCGCAACAGTCGGAAAGTGGCGCGTTGCTTCCGCAACTACGATCAGCGACAGCCGTCGCAGTTCGGCTCGGAAGAACTGATTAGATGTATTTTCGTTGCGCAGGTTGGTGAGTGCTTCGGCAACAATGGGATGATTAACAATGGTTACTTCAACTGTCATAGTTCAATCATTGCCGATAGACACGTTGTAAAGCCAATGGGGGATTGTCGTCTCGTTAGTATTAGTCGTAGTGCGAGCAAGTTGGCTAGATAATTGGCGGGCCGATAACTAGTGTCTATAAAGATGACAGACATGGGCGATGTATCTCCACCTGGAGAAGGCATAATTTCACGACTACAGCCGGTAATCGTTGAATCCATTACTCAACCAGACGATGCCCATTTACTTGCTCGCGTGTTGTCGAGAGTCTGGGGCGAGACAAATACGGTATCCGTAGATGTCATCGTCGCGGTGATTCGCTCCGGCGGATATGCAAGTTTGGCGCGTGTCAAAGACCACGACAAAATGCAAATAGTTGGCGGCTCGCTTGGTCTAGTTGGTAGCGGTGGACACAATTTGCATTCGCATGTCACTGGCGTCGTAGATGCCGCAACCAATAGTGGAGTTGGTCGCGCCCTTAAACAGCACCAATGGTCATGGGCTAAAGAAAATGGTTTTTTCGCAATCTCATGGACCTTTGACCCGCTCGTGCGACGTAATGCGCACTTCAATCTTGTGACACTCGGCGCGACCGCCGTTAGTTATCACCAAAACTACTACGGCGAACTTAACGATCTAATAAATGCTGGTGAACTGACCGACCGGCTCGTAGTCGAGCGGAGAGTTGCTGGCCTTGTCACGGCGCCACATGGTGAGATTTGCATTCCAGATACTGAGGATTTATTAATAACGACGCACGACGACATTGTTGGATTGCGTAAGTCTCATCCGGATATAGCTCGTGCCGCTCGTCAATCACAACGCGAAGAATTCGAAAAAGCGTTTGCTGGATCGCGTTTTGTGCGCGGCTTCACACGCGATGGTTCTTACGTCCTGACTTCACCAAGCTCGGAGGACAATGACGATTGAGACAATTGAGTTATGGCGGGGAAGGATTGATCTTGTATCGCCATTTCGTACTTCATTTGGCACCGAAACATTTCGTGATCTGCTGTATGTCCGCGCTGTTGGCGATAGGAACGCTGGGTGGGGTGAGTGCGTCGCGATGGCAACGCCAAATTACTCATCGGAGTATCTCGAGAATTGTGTGCAAGTAATTTCGCGATTTCTTTTGCCGCTAATTAAGGGCGACACAACCGCCGAAAGTTTCATCGCCACCGTCGCACCGATTCGCGGAAACTACATGTCCAAGGCGTGCGTTGAATCAGCACTATTGGATGTGCAACTACGAGACCAAGATATTTCTCTGGCGCGCTTTCTTGGTGCGACGCAGTCGCGTGTTGCTTCCGGTGTCTCAGTCGGAATACAAGCCAGTCTTGGCGATCTTGTGCGTGTCGTTGGAGAATATATTGCACAGGGGTACTTGCGAATCAAACTTAAAATCGAACCTGGTAGCGACATCGAAGTTGTGCACACCGTACGCAAAGAGTTCGGCGACGATTTGCTGTTACAAGTTGATGCCAACGCGGCCTATACGCGATCAGATACTGCACACCTCAAGCAACTAGACGCATTTAATCTTCTGTTGATTGAACAACCCCTAGCGGAAGATGATCTGGCTGGACACGTCGAACTCGCGAGGGCAATCAACACTCCTGTGTGTTTAGACGAATCGATTACTTCTTTAGATACGGCGCGCGGTGCACTCGATCTTGGTGCATGCCCGGTGATCAATATCAAACCTGGCCGAGTTGGCGGATATATCGAAGCAAAAAAAATTCACGATTTGTGCCTGGCGCGAGGCATACCTGTTTGGTGTGGCGGGATGCTCGAAACCGGAATTGGTCGAGCCGCGAACTTGGCACTTGCCGCATTGCCAGGGTTTACCTTGCCAGGTGACACTTCTGCTTCTGCGCGTTATTTTGCGCGTGATATCACCGAGCCTTTCGTGCTCATGGACGGCTATATCGACGTGCCAACTGGTCCTGGCATCGGCGTTGAACCACTCGCAGATATGTTGGCGACGCTGACCAAAAGCGCAACTTTTAAACTGTAAATAGGAGAATCTGCATGGCTCCCAATCGTCCGTCACAACCGCTCTGGGGACACGAGACCGAGTTGGCGCTGGCCAACTTTGATGTGTCCGGTCAACCGTTATGCATCGAGGTTGTGCACGCTCTTGCCGCGATTAAGGTCGACGCCGCAATTGTCAACGGTGCCGACGCCGTCGGCAACGATGCTGTGCGGTTCGCGGCGATCGCCGCGGCGGCCTCGACCGTGGAATCAGGGGAGTACGACGATCACTTCCTAATAGATATCTTCCAAACTGGTTCCGGTACGTCGACGAATATGAATGTCAACGAGGTCGTTGCCCATCTTGCCAGCGAAGCCTCCAATCTGGCGGTGCATCCGAATGATCACGTCAATGCCGGGCAATCTTCCAACGACACATTCCCAACTGCAGTCACGATCGCCGCCGTTGTCCAGATCGTACGCTCGCTGTTACCGGCCATCTCGGGACTGACGACATCAATGGACAACGCTGCGTCCCGTTTCACCGACGTTGTAAAGGCCGGGCGCACACACCTGATGGATGCCGTGCCTATCTTTCTTGGCGACGAGTTCGCTGGTTACGCAGCGCAGTTACGCGAAGCGAGCGAGCGCCTGCAATCCTCACTTCCCCGTCTCGGTCGGGTACCCCTTGGCGGCACTGCGGTCGGCAACGGACTCAACGTCGGGCCAGAATTCGGCGCAACGGTGGTGACCCGGATCGCGGGCCGGTATGGCATCGACTTGTCAATCGCGCCGAGTCGATTCGCCGCACAGGCATCTCGCGATGGTCTAGTTGAAGCGTCTAGCCATCTACGGGGACTCGCTGTCGCTCTGATCAAGATTGCTAATGACATTCGTCTGATGGCATCCGGGCCGGCGACTGGGCTCGGTGAGATTCGCCTGCCTGAATTGCTGGCGGGGTCATCGATCATGCCCGGCAAGGTCAACCCGGTGATATGTGAGATGGTTACTCAGGTCGCGATACAAGTGTTTGGCAATGATGCGACGATTTCGTTCGCCGGATCGCAGGGCACGTTTGAGTTAAACACTTATCAGCCGTTGATCGCAGAGAATCTGCTCGGGTCGATCCGTCTGCTGAGTCGGGCGTGCACGCTTTTCGCTGAACGTTGTGTCGATGGCATCGAGGCTGATGTGGAGCAGTGTGCATTCTATGCAAATGTCACTCCAGCGCTCGCGACCAGACTCAATACGGAACTTGGCTATGACCGCGTCAGTGCCCTTGTCAAGAAGTCTTTAGCCGAGCATCGTACGCTGCTCGACATCGTCATCGAGGACGGCGCTCTCAGTCCGGAGCGCGCTACAGAACTACTCAACGCGGCCGAGGTGGCACGAGGCAATCGACCGGTCCACTGAATGCGATTTTTAAAGTTGTGCCGCCCCGAGGGCTATGTTATGGTGTGCTATAGGTAGGGGTAGCAAAGCGGTGGTGCGATGCTAACTGTGTGGACAAGGGGGCGTGATCGTGGCAGTTGAGTCAAGCGGACACAGTCAGGGCAACCCGAGGTTGTATGAACTCGTTGAGGGAGCACCGAAAACGGGCAAGAGTCCGACAGTCTGGGCGTGGCCCCAAATTATTGATCATCTAAAGATCGCTAGTCAGCCAGTACAAGGTCCGTGGCCGCCGCACCAGGAGCGCAGACCCGACCCTGAGTTTGATTCAATGCCTGTGGCAATTCCAGATGCTCAGGGTTCAAGTGGAAGAAAATCCCCCGAAGCGAATTCAGTCGCTCGGGACTAATCGGCACGAGGCACAAAGAGGACAGCAATTATGTATCCATCACGGTTCCGCTACGAAGCCCCAAGGTCACTTGAAGAGGCGATTGAGTTGCTTCGTCTGGGTGGCGGCGAAGCCAAAGTTCTCGCTGGTGGTCAGAGTCTTGTGCCAATGCTTAAACTTCGTTTTGCATCACCCGAGATGGTCGTCGACATTAACAACATTGCAGGTCTTGACTATCACCGAGTAGATCCTGACGGCACAATTCGTATTGGTGCATTGTGTCGCCATGCCGACCTCGAGAACTCAGCGATACTTCACGCACACCAGCCAACTATGGCCGCTGCTGCTCCAGTGATTGCTGATCCAATCGTTCGCAACCGCGGCACGCTCGTTGGATCTCTGTGTCATGCCGATCCGCAGGGTGACTGGGCTTCGGTGATGATTGCACTCGGTGGTTCCATCATCGCGCAGGGGCCAAACGGACGTCGATCGATTCCTGTCGCCGATTTTGTCAAGGGTCCATTCCAGAACGTCCTTGCGTTCGATGAACTTGCAATCGAAGCCGTTGTTCCTGCACCAAAGGGTGTAGTGAATGGCGGATACCTCAAACTTGAGCGGCGCGTCGGCGACTTTGCGACGGTAGGCGTTGCGATCGCCTTAGAGAGTTCGAGTGGCGTCATTATTCGTGCAGGCATCGGACTCACCGGTGTCGGTGGCACGACGATCAATGCAATCGAAGCTGCGAAGGCACTTATTGGCGGACCATTGACGGCTGAGAGCATCGCTAATGCGGGAGATCTTGCCGCGCAGGGCGCGCAGCCACGCACCGACCATCGTGGCAGTGCAACATACAAGAGACATATCGTGCGCACGTTCGTCGTGCGTATTCTTGACGGCGTGGTTGAATCAATGGAGAGGGCAGCCTGAGATGACAAGTCTGAATGAAGAAGTATTTCCAGAACAAGCGAGCGATATTCCAGTGCGGACCGTGACTATCACCGTGAATGGTGAGAAGCGGTCAGCCAATGTCGAGCCTCGCCTGTTACTCGCACACCTGCTCCGTCAGGGATTTAAGATGACCGGCACGCACACTGGCTGTGACACGACCAACTGTGGCGCGTGCACCGTGTTGTTCGATGGAAAGCCGATTAAAAGTTGCACGATGTTGGCGGTCCAGGCCGACGGGCACGACGTGATGACGATTGAGGGACTCGCTTCCGCGAGCGAATTGCATCCGATCCAAGAAGGCTTTAAGGACGAGCATGGATTGCAATGCGGATTCTGTACGCCGGGAATGATGCTGACGGCAAAGGCATTGCTCGATGTGAACCCAAATCCCACAGAAGATGAAATTCGATGGGCGCTATCGGGAAATCTCTGCCGTTGTACTGGTTACCAAAATATTGTGAAGTCTGTGCTGTGGGCTGCTGTAAAGCTTCGCGGCCAGGCTGCGAACTGAAAGGGATCTCACAACATGTCGCTTGACGAAATCAAGATCGGTGGAATGGGTGCCAGCCGGCGGCGCGTAGAGGACAACCGATTCATTCGGGGAAAAGGCAACTATATAGACGACATCGTGTTGCCTGGAATGTTGCACATGGAGATTCTGCGCAGTCCATTTGCCCACGCTCGCATCAAGTCAATCGACACGAGCAAGGCATGGGGGATTCCAGGCGTCAGGCTCGTGATGACCGGTGAGATGATGGCAAGTCGAAACTTGGCGTGGATGCCAACGCTTTCGTACGACACTCAAGCCGTGTTAGCAACGGACAAGGTTCGCTTCCAAGGACAAGAAGTTGCATGTGTCATCGCAGACGATGCCTACATTGCCAAGGACGGATGCGAGGCAATCGTCGTTGAGTACGAGCCGTTGCCTGTAATTGTCAACCCTCTTCAAGCGATGGCGCCAGGTGCTCCACTGATTCGCGACGACAAAGAGAACCAACACGACAACGTTGTCTTTGACTGGGAAGTTGGGGACAAGAGTGGTACTGAGCGAGCTTTTGCTCAGGCCGATGTCGTCTCCAAACTTGACTTGCACTATCCGCGCTCGCACCCGTCGCCAATGGAGACGTGTGGATCGATTGCAGACTTCGACCGCGCAACATCGAAACTCACCGTCTACATGACGTCACAAGCCCCTCACATTATTCGTGCGGCTGTGGCGATGGTTGCGGAACTTCCCGAACACATGATTCGGATCGTTTCGCCTGACCTCGGTGGCGGCTTCGGAAACAAAGTTCCTGTTTACCCTGGTTACGTCGCGTCAATCTTGGCGTCGATTCTCCTGGAGCGTCCAGTGAAGTGGATTGAAGATAAGACCGGCAACCTCATCTCGACAGGTTTTGCTCGCGACGTATATCTCCGTGGCGAGATGGCGCTACGCAAGGATGGCAAGATTCTCGGCATCCGGATGCACACAGACTCCGATCACGGCGCGTTCTTCTCGGACGCGCAACCGAGCAAGTTCAAGATTGGTTTGATGCACTCCGCTTTTGCTTGCTACGACATTCCGGTTGCGCACCTCACTGCACGTGGCGTGTACACAAACAAAGCACCAGGAGGAGTCGCATACCGTTGTTCTTTCCGAGTCACCGAAGCAATGTTCTTTCAGGAACGCATGGTTCAAGCTGCGGCAGACGATCTTGATATGGACCAGGCCGAATTCCGCCGCATCAACTTCGTGGGCGATGATGACTTCCCGCACCGCACAGCGTTCGGTTTCCTCACCGACTCTGGCCAGTACGGCAAGTGCCTTGACGTCGGACTTGAGGCCATCGGGTATAAGGATTTCCTTAAGCAGAAAGAAGAAGCGAAGAAGCGGGGTCGTCTCCTTGGCATCGGTATTTCCACGATGACAGAGCCACTGGGCGCTGGAAACAGTCGCGAGTACGACATCCTCGGTATCAAAATGTTTGACTCAGCTGAGTTGCGCGTGCACATGACAGGCAAGGCAATTTTGCGCACAGGCGCCAAGTCCCAAGGTCAGGGACACGAGACAACTTGGGCGCAAATTGTTGCCCATGAGCTGGGAATCCCCGCTGATGACATCACGGTGGAGGAGGGCGACACCGACACGGCGCCGTTCGGAATGGGTACGTATGCCTCACGTAGCACGCCGGTTGCTGGCGCCGCGATAGCGATGGTCTCACGTAAGATTCGTGCCAAGGCGCGCAAGCTTGCTGCCCACCTCCTTGAGGTGTCGGAGGAAGATGTTGAATGGGAGCTTGGTCGTTTTTATGTTCGAAGCTCGCCTGACCGAGGCGTAACGATTCAAGAATGTGCGATGGCTGCATACACCAACATGCCTGACGGCATGGAACCGGGTCTCGAGAACAATGCGTATTACGATCCGCCGAACCTCACTTGGCCGTTCGCGTGTTACATCGCGACAGTTGAGGTGGATCCGCAGACAGGTGTATGGGATGTGCTCAATGTCGTGGCGGTGGATGACTGCGGTGTGCGAATCAATCCAATGATTGTCGAAGGTCAGATCATGGGTGGTCTCACCGAGGCTTACGCAATGGCGAGTATGCAGTTCATCACTTTTGATGAAGAGGGTAACTGCATCGGATCAAACTACATGGACTATCTATTGCCAACCGCGTGGGAGACACCGGGCTTTGAATTACACGAGGTCGTGACTCCATGTCCGCACCATCCGATTGGCGCGAAGGGAATTGGAGAGTGCGCAACAGTGGGTGGTCCTGCCGCCTTCGTGAATGCGGTGATGGATGCACTCAAGGGCACGGGCGTACGCAACATCGACATGCCGTTGCTCTCAGACAGGGTTTATGAGGCTCTGACAAAGCGCCGCGACGTGTCGGGTATGCCACCAATGAGAACGGACGACGTGTGAACGATCACTCATTGGATGGCTGGGGAGTTGTCGAGTATGCGGTAGAACTTGCTCGACGCGGCGAAGAGTTCGTGCTCGCCACAGTTGTATGGCGTCAAGGACCTTCGTCAGGACAGCACGGTTCGCGTGCAATCGTGATGGCGTCAGGCGAACTCTACGGATTTATCGGTGGGGCATGTGCCGAGCCTGTACTGATCCGTGAAGCTCAACGTGCGCTCGCAGAAGGCAAGCCACGTTTACTGCAGCTCGGCAGTGCCGATGAGATGGGAGAAGTTCCTGAGGGGATGACGGCAATTGCTATCTCGTGTCAGAGCGATGGTGCACTGCAGATTTACATCGAGCCAGTTCAAGGCACGCCGCGTCTCGTAGTTGTTGGACGTTCGCCGATGGCACAAACTTTGTGCGAGTTGGCTAAGGATCTCAACTGGCACGCCGAAGTGATTGACGGACCCGATTTCTCGACAGCCAATGTTGATGCGCGTTCGATCGTGGTTGTGGCTACACAAGGTCATGGCGACGAAGAAGTGATCGAGCAGGCCATCGCTGGTGAGCCGACATATATAGGGGTGGTTGCATCACGTCGTCGCGGTGATGCGCTACTCGGTTATCTCGCCAATCGCGGTGTGCCACAAAGTTCTATCGATCGAGTCCACGTGCCAGCTGGGCTCGACCTTGGACACACATCTCATCGGGAGGTCGCAGTTGCAGTGTTGGCTGAACTTGTGCAGTTGCGTGCGGCAGGTGCTCTTGCTCCAAATCGTGCGTCATTGTTGGTCGCGCCAATTACGGCCATCGACCCTGTGTGTGGCATGACCGTCACGGCAGATCGGAATGGTCGACCATTTAAGTACGATGATGCGACCTTTTACTTCTGCGGTCCAGGGTGTCGTGACTCGTTTGCGAAGGATCCTGGTGCCTATCTCTCGCGGGAGGCGAAATGCTAATCAAAAATGACTTTGAAGTATCTGAATCGATCGACGCAGTTTGGCGATTCTTTGACAATATTCCACAGGTGGCGGCGTGCCTCCCAGGCGCCGAGCTCACCGACAATGTAGGCGATGATAAATACATCGGGAAGGTGCTGATCAAGATGGGGCCCGTCAAGTTGCAATTTGCTGGTTCGGCTCAAATTAAAGAACGTAATGAGGCAGCCAAGCGAATTGTTGTTGATGCAGCCGGAGCCGACGAAAAAGGAAGGGCGCAAGCATCATTGCTTCTCACCGCAACTTTGGTGTCCACGCCCCGGGGTACGAAAGTTCAGATCTCGCAGGATCTGCAATTATCAGGTGCCGCCGCACAGTATGGTCGCGGTCTGATTGCCGACGTCACCTCCGTGTTAATGAACGATTTTGCGACCAACATGCAAAATCGACTCAGTGCAATTGCACGCGGTCTCTCACCAGATCTGGTTGTATCGGCCCGTCCAGCAAGCGGATTGGCCATTGGTCTTCGCGCGACACGAATGGCTTTGGCCAGAGTGTTCAGCCGTTTCTTCCTGCCCTATCAACCAAAGACAAACTGAAAAGGAGTTCTCATGACACTGTGGTGGATTGGCAATCTGGTTTTACTAGTCGCAGTCGTTCCCATCTTGGTCGCGCTCCTCAACCGCGTGCTGGCGGCGCTCGAACGCATTCGAGCAGCCTCTGCCGACATCCTCACCGGTGGCGTCGCCTTGATCGGCGAATTGAACGAAGTTCCAGAGTTATTGGCTAAGACTGACAGCACAATACATGAGGTCGCGGTCGGTGCAGTTCGTTACGCCGGCTCCGTCGGAAAACTTCTCGGCTGAGTAGGGGGATATCAAGATGCAAACTGTCGCCATTGTGACCTTAGTGTTAGCGGGGCTGATCATCGCCGCCGCCGCCCTCGGACTCGTCCGGGTCATTTTTCATTTAGTTGCCGTGAAGAAAACTCTCGCCAACGTCTTCGCTGGCGTTGAAGTTGTTGCCGAGAAAACGAGCAGTGTGCCGATCGTGCTTTCATCCGTAAACGAGAGCTTGCGACCAGTGCGCGAGTTCTGTGACGCAGTCTGATTAGGAGGATGACCAGATGACAGCATTTCTTCTCGGATCGAGCGCCGGATGGACAATTGGGTGGGCGATTGGCCTTACTGTGGTCTTCGTGGTCGTCGCGCTTGTAGTGCCGATCCTTCGTTTAGCCCAACAGATTGGCGACGAGGCGACCGACATCAACGATTCGCTAGCGAAATCGGTACACCACACGGCAGGGCTCCGCGAGCTCATCATCACGAACGAGTCGGCCAATGCCATAGTCGCAGG
>JABMNW010000170.1 GCA_013204455.1 Acidimicrobiaceae bacterium | reverse complement strand
GCCGTGGCGGCGCCAGAACACCACAATCGCCGAGGAACTCTCTCCTTTGCTGAGCGCATATAAGTCGCGCCACCCGAAGGGCTCGGTTTCGTTAATTAATGCGGCATACGAAATGGCGCGATCGGCGCACGCCAATCAAAATCGATCTAGTGGTGAGTTGTATATCAACCATCCGATTGCCGTCGCTCGAATCGTCGCCGATATTGGGCTAGATGAGGTCTCAATCGCTGCCGCACTGTTGCACGACGCCGTAGAGGACACAGAAATAACACTCGGTGATGTCGAGAGTAATTTTGGTGCAGAGGTGGCGACCATTGTTGATGGTGTAACCAAGCTTGAGCGTTTGCAGTTTGATTCTAAAGAAGCGCAACAGGCGGCGACGATGAGGAAAATGCTCGTGGCGATGGCTCGCGACTTGCGTGTGTTGATGATCAAACTTGCTGATCGGCTGCACAACATGCGAACTATTGCTGGAGTTCCGTACGAAAAACAACAGCGTATTGCTCAAGAGACATTGGATATTTACGCTCCGCTCGCGCATCGGCTTGGGATGCAGGAGATCAAACAACAATTAGAAGATCTTGCTTTTGCCGCTTTATTTCCAAAGCGTTACGCCGAATTGGATCATCTTGTTGCAACTCGCGCACCAGAACGCAACGTATATCTTGCCAAAACAATTGGTCAAGTCCAGCAGTGGCTCAAAGAAGTAAAGATCGGTGCGGAACTCACTGCTCGCGGCAAGCACCTGTGGAGTATCTACGAAAAGATGGTGCAAAAGGGTCGGGATTTTGACGATATATACGATCTCATGGCGATTCGCATTGTCGTCGAGTCTGAAAAGGATTGTTACACCGCATTGGGTGCAATTCACGGCCATTGGAAACCAATTGTCGGTCGGTTTAAGGATTACATCGCAATGCCCAAATTTAACTTGTACCAGTCGTTGCACACAACGGTTGTTGGCGTTGGCGGAAAACCAATCGAAGTTCAAATCCGTACGCGAGAAATGCATCATCGCGCCGAATGGGGTGTTGCATCGCATTGGGCTTATAAAGATTCTGTGACACAAGGCGAAATTGACTGGCTAAATCGAATCATCGACTGGCAGGGGGAAGTTTCCGATCCAAGTCAGTTCTTAGAAATCTTAAAGACAGACCTAGAACAAGATGAACTTTTTATTTTCACTCCAAAGGGTCGTGTGATAACGCTTCCAGTCAAGTCGACCCCGGTCGATTTTGCTTATGCCGTGCATACTGAGGTTGGCCATAGTTGCATGGGAGCGCGAGTCAATGGGCGACTCGTGTCGTTGGATCATAAACTCGCATCAGGTGACACCTGTGAAGTTCTCGTATCGCAGGGTGAGACCAGCGAACCCTCGCAAGAGTGGTTGGAATTTGTTGTTTCTCCAAAGGCACGAAGCAAAATAAAGCAATGGATCACTCGTGAGCGACTAGAAGATCTTGTTGAGAACGGTCGTGACGAACTTGTTGAGCGTCTGCGTCAGGTTGGACTACCGGCACAGAAAATTCTTTCTTCGCAGGTGCTACGCGACGAGATCGCGTTGCTCGACTTCGCCGACGCTGACGCGTTTTTTGCGGCAATTGGCGATCAGCGACTGGATGCTGTAGCGATCGTTGAGCGGATGTCGAAACGAATGCGCGATGGGATGCAACCCGATCAATTGTCGATGCCATCTGTCAGTGGTACTGGATTGGCTTCGCCGCAACGAAATGGCGTACATGTAGAGGGCATGCCCGATGTAATGGTGCGTCTCTCGAGATGTTGTACGCCAGTGCCCGGCGACGAGGTGATGGGGTTCGTCACCAAAGGTCGTGGCGTCACCGTGCACCGTGCTGATTGCGCCAATGCGGCCTCGCTAGTCGCCCAAGACTCGGCTCGCCTGGTAGATGTTGAATGGTCTGCAGATAGCTCTGACGCAGTATTCGTTGCTGCCGTTGAAGTTATTGCGCTTGATAGATCACGGTTGCTACGCGACGTTGCCAATGCTTTATCTGAAGAGCATGTGAATATCGTCGCCTGTACGACGCACACTGGCAGTGACCGTGTGGCCAAGATGCGTTTTGAATTTGAGTTCGCCGACCCTGGTCATTTGCAGTCGGTGTTGCGTGTGATTAAGCGAATTGATGGTGTCTACGATGCAAACCGCGTTATGCCAGGCGTTCCCCAGGACACGGCTGAAATTATGGCTGAGATTACGGCCGAAATTACAGCTGAGAGTACGAACGAATTTGTAGGCGAAAGCGCCCACCCGTCGGCGACGAGATAACGCGAATATGATTCGCTTCTCTCGGCAAAGCGTCTAACCTTCTCGCGTGCCTGAATTTAAGACATCTCCTGGTACCCGCGACATTCTGGCACCGCACTCGACGCGTTGGCGGGCGTTTCAAGAATTGTTTGCCGAGACCGTTGAATCTGCTGGTTACGACTACATCATTCCGCCAATGTTTGAGGACTTAGATGTATTCCTACGACTTGGCGAAGCCACGGAAGTAGTGACCAAGGAGATGTACGACTTCCACGACAAAGGTGGTCGACATGTTGCTTTGCGCCCGGAGCAAACCGCCAGTGTTTGTC
>JABMNW010000169.1 GCA_013204455.1 Acidimicrobiaceae bacterium | reverse complement strand
GTGCACGCGCAAATGTTAGCGTAAGTCTGTCCCCACACTCTTTCGGAGAATTCATTGCGCACAACAGCCAGCCAACTTCGAACATATCTGACGTTTGGAATGCTTGTTTTGATTGTCGCGCTGACATGCGCCACAGCAAATGCCGTACTTGCCAACAGTGACGCAAGTGATCTTGCCCCAGTTGATGTAATTGAAGTGAATGGGCTACTCGACGAAATCGTTGTGCATAATATTGAACAGGCCATCGATCGCGCCGAGAACTCAACATCTCAAGCCGTAATTTTGCAAGTTAATTCAATAGGTGCTGTCGTCTCGGCAGAACGGATGACACAGTTATTCGAACGCATAATTAAGTCCAGCGTGCCAATTGCTGTTTGGGTTGGTCCAACAACGGCTCGTGCATACGGCAGTGCCGCACAACTGTTAGCAGTGGCCGATGTCTCGGCGATGGCCGACGGAACGCGGATCGGGAAAACGGGCAGGCTGTTAGTGACTAGTGCAGGTGAAGTAAGTTTTGGCGAAGCGTCAATAATCCTTCGTACTTCAACTTTGGATTCGAAACAAGCAAAAAAACTTGGCGCACTAAAACTTACGACAACTGATGAGGGTGTGCCAGTACTTCGAAACATGTTGTTAGCACTCGATGGTCTAATAATTAAAGGAAAGACTCTACACACCGTTGTCGACGTAAAAAACGAAACTATTCAAAGCACTAATGAAGGATCCAAAAAACTGGTTCGTGAAGCAACTACGGCGCGCTTTTTTAAACTTGGATTAGTCGAACGGTTGTTACACACCTCAGCAAGTCCACCCGTGACGTATCTGCTATTCATCATTGGTTTGGCTCTTCTGATATTCGAATTTTTTACAGCTGGGATCGGCATTGCTGGTGTCGTGGGTGCCGTAACTGTTGTTCTGGGTAGCCACGGGCTCGCCACATTGCCGTTGCGCGGTGCCAGTCTTGTACTGCTACTTATTTCGTTTTTTGCATTGGCGATTGATGTACAGGTAGGCATACCGAGATTTTTTACTGGTCTCGGGCTTGCACTATTTACGATCGCCAGCCTCACGCTGTATCGACCAAGCGATGGTGGCGATCTTCGATTGTCTTGGTTTACTCTCGTGGCTGGTATCGCGGCGATGTCGCTTGCCTTCGTGGTTGGCATGCCGTCAATGGTGCGGACTCGATTTGCTACACCGACAATTGGCCGTGAATGGATGATCGGTGCAGTTGGTGTTGCGGTCGGTGGAGTTAATCCACTTGGTATTGTGCGTGTGCACGATGCAACATGGAGAGCACGCACGAATCGTTCGACACCCCTGGTTGACGGTCAAGAATTGCGAGTTGCTGCGATCGATGGAGTCACTCTTGAAGTCGAACCGCTTGAAGGTGCGGCACGTGACTACCGCGAAATGCGTAAGCCGAAATAACTAATTAATTTATAAGCCTGACACCGCCGACACGGTAATCACCAGCTCGTTTTGTAATTCCGCGACGATCTAGCGCCTCGAGCAACGGCACCGCATGCTTGCGAGTAATGCCGAGATGTTCACGAAACTGCGAGACGGTAAATCCCTGAGGATTCTGGGCCAAAATCTCAATAATCCCGTGTCGCGCAAGTTCGAGTGCGCTGAGATGAAACACCGTTCCTTCGACATCGACTAACAACCCGCGTTGCACAAGTTGTCGCACAATATTTCGGTCCAGAGTTTTCGTATCGGGTGGTGTCACCCCAGCATTAGCGAACAACCCCACATACGGATGATCCGAAATCGAAGTTGCGCCTTTGATCCGAGCACGACCCATCTCGATAACAACTTCGGGCAAACTTGCTAGTACTGCCTGCTCGTGTACGGCAAGCCGGGAAACTTCAATCCCGTCAGTTTGTTTTGTTAAACGCAATGCGAGATCTTTGCGCATTGCATCTAATAACACGGGCGTTGTCACCCACTCGCCGATAACAGGCTGGTGTATTTCTCCAGTAAGTAGCTCGAGATCGCTAGTTGTCACCCAACCACGCTCAGCAATTAACCGCTCGATAGAACGACTTGGATTTGCGCGTGAGACACGAAGTACCGGATGAATATCCAACACTTCACCTCCACCAATTGTCTCTTGTCGACCTGATTCGCGAAGTATGTACCTGTCGCCTGGAAGAACCGCGAGCGGCGTCGAAACAGCAATGCGCACAGAGCCCTGTTCATCGGCGACTAACTCGCGTTTGCCGATAAGTCGAATCTTGGCAGGAAATTCTCCTGAGCCGATATAAATCGTGTAACTGCCACGGCGCGTGACGCGATGCATAAGGCTCGGCACAATTCGCAATGACGCATCAAACATCAGTGTTTCTCTCCACTGTTGCAAATTAACAAGTGCGTCACCTCGATAAATTTCGTCGTGTGCGACGCCAACCAAATTCAACGCGCAGCGATGACCAGCACCCAATGACTCGACAGTTGTGTCGTGTTGCTGAATCTCGCGAACACGAACTTTTTGTCCACTCCGCACGACGTCGAGCTCATCGCCAACTTGAAGTGAACCGTCGATCAATGTTCCAGTCACGACAGTCCCAGCACCTTTGGCAGTAAACACACGATCAATCCAAAGTCTGGGCCGCTGTCGCCCAATCGGGGTCGATGAACTAATCACGAGTTGTTCTAGCCCAACGCGCAAATCATCAAGTCCTTGCTCTGTCCCAGTTGAAGTCCCGGTTGAAGTTGAAATTATTTTCGAATTCTCTAAAAAGGATCCGGCTACGTGTTTGGCAATTTCGCTACGTCGAACATTTTCAAGTGACTCGTCAATCAAATCAATTTTTGTCAGGGTGATCAACCCTGCGGATACTCCAAGAAGTTTCAGAATCTGAAAATGCTCTTCGGTTTGCGGCATCCAGCCCTCTTTGGCATCCACAACAAGCAGACACGCATCAATCGCGCCAACACCAGCAAGCATGTTTCGCAAAAAACGCACATGACCGGGCACATCAATAAAACTCGCCACTGCTCCAGACGGTAAGGTCGTGTGGGCGAAGCCGAGATCAATCGTCATCCCACGGCGCTTTTCTTCATCCCAACGGTCAGGATCGGTGCCGGTCAACGCTCGCACCAGCGACGACTTGCCGTGATCAACATGACCAGCAGTTGCAATAACTGTCATATGCGTGAAGCGCGAATACCCGTGGGTTAAGCGCTAGTACTCATCGCAAGCCGTTTATTGAGCGCAAGGCATCAATTACAACCGCATCATCGGCCGGTCGCACGGTACGTAGATCGATAAAGGTTTTCGAATCCTTAACGCGTGCAATAACCGGTGTGCTGTGGTTTCGCAACTGCGCAAGATAATCGCCAGAAATGACAACTCCAGCAGAGGCAATTCGTGCACCTGGTGCCGAACCTGCGCCAGGGATTGAATCCATTTCAATAACTTCGCCTGTACTTGCTGCACTGACAATTTTTTGAGCACGAGACTGCAGATCATTCACCGATATTGTCGCCATGTTCCAAAAAGCAATTTCGCTCGATGCCGTGCGACCAAGATACGCAAGTGCAAGTGATTGCATTGACAATATCGTCAGCGATCCTGGTCGCAATGCGCGTGCGAGTGGATGTTGCGTACAACTCGCAATCAGATCGGCGCGACCGGCGATTACTCCGCACTGTGGTCCGCCAAATAATTTGTCGCCACTAAACATCACAAGTGCTGCACCATCATTTAATGTTTGACGCGCTCCTGGTTCGTTCGTTAGCCATGCTGGCGTTCGACCCTCCAACCACGGACAGGTGTTATCAATTAGTCCAGAACCAATATCAGCAACGACTGGTACAGACAACGACGCCAGTTCGCGTATCGGTGTATCTTCAACAAATCCTTCAACTCGATAATTGGATGGATGCACTTTCAATACGAGCGCGATGTCGTTGCCCCGCTTATCAATCGCTTTTTGATAGTCCCGCAGACGAGTGCGGTTCGTTGTGCCGACATCAATCAACCGTGCACCAGATTGTTCGATGACTTCGGGGATTCGAAAATTGCCGCCGATCTCGACGCTCTCGCCACGCGAAACCGCCACATCTCGACCATTGGCCAGAGCCGCAACAACCAACAACACGGCAGCAGCATTGTTGTTGACCACGATTGCCGACTCCGCACCGCACAACAGCGCGAGTAATTTGCCAACCGCGTCTTGTCGCGAGCCACGCTCACCAGTGAGCATATTTAGCTCGAGATTCGATGCTCGGCCTTGTGCGTGAACTTCGATTGGCGCACGTCCAAGATTTGTGTGCAGTAACACACCAGTTGCGTTGACAACATCTCGAAACAAACTGCGGGCGAAATCTGTCGCGAGACGCTCTGCCTCTTGCGGATTAGAGTTGGCGATCGCCCGACGTGCACAATCCACGAGAATTGCATGAGGCAAGGTATGGCGATTCGCGAGCTCTCGTGCGAGTGCGTCCACAGACGGTGGGCGACCCGCAGTGTCGACCGACACGGCATTCACGGTCTTGAACCTATCGGCGATCAGCCAATGAAGCCACACTAGTAACCACTGCGTATTCTCAATGTGTGGCAAGTTCGAACAGTGTCGACCCAAATAGCACCGATCCAAACCATGTTCTGTTAAAACCAGCGGCAACTGTGATGCTGATACGAGACACGAACAATCTAGACAGCTCTTTTGAAGTATTTATGTTACAACGCACGATGAAGGCTGCTTTTGCCAGAGGGATGTATGTATTTCCTGGTGGCCGTGTTGACGATGCAGATGGCATTGACGAAATCGAGCAATTCTGCGATGGCCTTGATGACAAACACGCAAGCTCGCTGCTGCAAATACCACACGGAGGTTTGGCCTATTGGGTTGCCGCGATTCGAGAATGTTTTGAAGAAGCTGGCGTGTTACTCGCCCGAGACGAAAAAACTAATCGAATAGTTGCGTTTGATAACTCTGGCGCTGCTCAACAGTTCACTGACGCTCGCACAAAGATCCATGACTTTTCGCTCAGCATTATCGACCTGTGTAGACGCGAAGATTTACGGCTAGTCACGGACTCAATCCACTATGTGAGCCATTGGATTACACCAGTAGGAGAAGCCCGCCGATTTGATACACGATTTTTTGTCGCACGCGCGCCAGATGCGCAAGAACCATTACATGATTCGCAAGAAACGATCGCTAGTTTGTGGGTCCAACCGCAACAGGCACTCGATCGATTCGCGCGGGGCGACTTGGCAATGTTCCCCCCAACAATTGAGAACCTAAAGTTTCTGGCAAGTCACGCCACAAGTGGCGATGTGCTTAGCGCGGCGAGCAAAGTTTCTAATCCGACGGCAATTTTGCCGCGACTTCGCGTTAACCGCGACGGAAAAGTTATCGGAGTCGCACTACCCGGAGATCGTGATTATTAAACTGAGACTTTGCTATATACAGATTTTTATTTAGTTGGTTTTGCGCCAAGTGCAACCGCAACACTCTCAAGCAATCGCGCCGAGCATCCGGCCATTTCAGCAACCGGGACAGTCTGCGAAATAATTTTCTTGGCAATGTTGCGAAAGGCTTCTGCCGCGAGACTAGAGCCGTCAATCGCCACAGGCTGACCATTGTCCCCGCCATGCGCCACAGCTCTCTCGATTGGAATCTGGCCCAACAACTCGGCACCGATTTCGGTGGCCAGTGTTTGCCCCCCACCCTCGCCAAATAGTGGATAACTCGTGCCGTGTTCGCAAGTGAATGTGCTCATATTTTCGATCACACCAGCCACCCGTAAAAAACTTCTGCGTGCCATATCGGCTGCACGGATCGCAACTTTTTGCGCCGAAACTGCAGGAGTCGTAACGATGATCAGATCGGTGCGTGGCAACATCCGCGCTAAACCCATCTGCACATCACCAGTTCCTGGTGGCATGTCGATCAATAAATAATCAAGGTCGCCCCAGTGAACATCTTTTAGAAATTGCTCGACCGCCTTCGTCAGCATCAATCCGCGCCACATCAATGCTGTGCTTTCATCTTCGACGAGCATTCCCGTACTGACAACTTTTAACAGGCCCTTGCCGACAACTCGTTCGTTAGGAATAATTCTTGGCTTTTCACTTCCGTCGACAAGTTTTGCTTCAAGGCGATCCGACATACCAAGCATTCGCGGAATAGAAAATCCCCAAATATCAGCGTCCAAAACACCGACGGTGTTCCCCTGTGTGGCGATCGCGGCTGCGAGATTTACCGTCACCGAACTTTTCCCGACTCCTCCTTTGCCACTCGCAATCGCCAAAATTCGTGTATTGAGGGGAATCTGCGTCGCTGGCGCATTTTCTTTTGCGTTCCAACGTGCGCGAGTCATCACCGCAGTGCGCTCATCGGCGTTCATCTCGCCCCATTCGATTTTTACCTTCGTCACTCCTGGGTGAGTCGTTACCCGCGATTCAATATCATTCTTTATCTGCGCACGCAGTGGACAACCTTTGATTGTCAGTTTGATGCCGACTGTGACAAGTCCGTCGGTTGTCACCGTGACGCCGGTAGCCATACCCAGATCGACGATGTTGTCGCCAAGTTCTGGGTCAATCACCGCACGCAACATATTGGTGATCTCGGCCGGGGTTGGGGGCTGTACTGGGCGACCAGTCATATATATGAAACTACCCGCATTGCAATGCATTAGTCGCTGTCCTTCGGTCACACTCGTACCACCAACACTCGGCTACGGGTAGGCTTTTACCTACTGAGGAACGACCACCACAACGGAGGCAATGAAAATGATCACCGTCACTGATAAAGCAGCAGTCAAGGTTAAACAACTACTCGAGTCAGAGAATGCCACCGAACTCGCATTGCGTGTTGCGGTGCGCCCAGGTGGTTGCTCGGGTTACTCATACGAGATGTTTTTCGATGGCGAATTTGCTGCCGATGATCTTGTACAAACATTCGGCGATGTCAAAGTTGTTGTCGATCCGGCCTCATTGCAATTACTCGAAGGCGCAAGCCTCGATTACAACGACGGTCTGCAAGACGCTGGATTCAAGATCACAAATCCAAGTGCTTCACGCAGTTGCGGTTGCGGCCAAAGTTTTAGTTGATACCCACCGACGCCAACGCGTCGGAAACTTCTTGAGCATCGAATACCGCATCTAGACGCTCTGCAATTACGCCGTTTGCATCGGTGACAAACAAAACAGGCTCGAAAGTTAAGCGAAGTGCGGTAACTGCGTCAGCAATAACCGTTGCCGCATCGTCGGCGTAAACCTCAGCGTGAATAAACATCGCGCGATCACCAACCCGTTGCGCAATTTCAATTAATCCCTCAAGAGCCGGAGCGCATGTCCCGGTCTCACAATGTGCAGGGGTACCGACAAGATATGCAACTGGCACACCACGAGTTAGAGCCTCACGCAAAGTGACGCTGTGAAATCGGCATGGTTGCGGTTGTCGCGTGCAAATTGGCTCGACACCGCGGTGGTCATCAAAAGTTGGTGAATCAAAACCTGGCAACTCGTCATTGATTCCGGGCACGTCGACTTGGTCGCGCGGCAAAACACTAAACG
>JABMNW010000168.1 GCA_013204455.1 Acidimicrobiaceae bacterium | reverse complement strand
TCGGTGAGAAGGCCGGTCTGGCAGCAAGGCTCGCCTTCATCGGCGCAGCCGTGATGGCAATTGCCGGCCTAGCGGGATTCGCCCACGCCTTTTCCAAACCGCGTGATACGACGGTTTAAGTACTCCGCTCAACCGTCGATAATTGGTGTTCTTTACTAGGTCGGAACATAGTAAAGAACACCAAGCCAGCTAGTCCAATGCACACTGCCGAGACGATCAGCGGTGAGTTGGATGTGATGCCCCTTGTAATGTGCCCGACCAAAATCGACGCCAACACCTGGGCCAGGCTCTGCACACTGCTATAGATTCCCATCGCCTCGCCCTGTTTTCCGATCTCAGCAGATCGACTAATCAAACTAGACATGTTTGCCATCGTCAGACCGCTGAACACAGTGAAGAATGGAATTACTATATATAGGTAAATCGGCATCGATGATGGCGTCAAGAAGTACGCCATCATCATCACCGAGGTACCAAAGAAACTAAAGCGCAAGACTTTAAAGTCAGAAAGTTTCTTTGCCGCACGACCAACTACAACCGCCTGCGTAAATGCGATAAATAAACCGATGAGCGCAAAATAATCGCCGGTGGTTGCAGAGTTGAAGTCAAAGTTGTTGCGTAAATAGACGCCGAAGAATGTAGTGAAGAAGGTGAATCCGAGATAGAAGAGAAATGCCGACATTAACACGACGCGAAGTCGATCCGACCGAAAACCATTCAGCACGTTGCTGAATGCTTGGGTCATCTTGACGCGCGAACGCTCAGTCTTGACCTTCAGCGTCTCGGGAAACGTGCTTAACATGACGAGACAATTGGCGAGTGCCAACAGCGCCATAAACCAAAACGGTGTCGCCGCACCAAACCAACTTGGCGTGTGGAAGAGACCGTAGAAACTTGCACCAGGCGCGCTTAATCGTCCACCAATGTACGGCCCGAAGATAAACCCGAGCCCGAAGGCGGCACCGACCAGACCGAAGTTTTTTGCGCGATTCTCGTTCGTGCTGATGTCGCCGATTGCGGCCTGGGCAATTGCGGTGTTTCCGCCAGTGATTCCATCTAGTGCGCGAGCCAAAAATAACAGCGGAATATTGGCCGTGCTGATTCCAATGGCGAAAAGCACGTACCCACACGATGTTCCAAAGATCGACATTGCCAGTATCGGACGACGACCCAAACGGTCGGAAAATTGTCCAAGAATCGGGGCGGCGACAAAAATACAAAGCGGATAGACCGCATAAAGCGACCCGAGCATCACCAGCCCCTGAGTGAATGACCAATTTTGGGGAGTAACTCGAAATGGCGAACCTTGGCTAATCAAAAGCGGGAGTATCGGAATCAGAATCCCGATACCGAGCATATTTATGAATACCGTGGTGAAGATCGCAAGAAGTGGACTACGACGCATTGAACGAGCGTAGTTCTAGTTGATTGGGCGACGAGTCAATCAACCCGTTGAATAGTCGACTCTTCGCGCTGACCGTGTGGCTTCTAAGGTGTTTGAAATGAAAGATCTCTTTTCACTTAAAGGTCGTGTCGCGCTCGTCACGGGTGGCTCGCGTGGAATTGGCGCAATGATCGTGCAAGGATTTCTCGAGCACGGATGCTCGCGCGTTTACATCACAGCGCGCAAAGCCGCACAATGTGACGCCGCCGCCAAAACACTTTCGCAATACGGCGAATGCATTTCTATTCCTGGTGATCTTTCCACACTCGCTGGAGTTAATGCGCTGGCGGCCGAAATTGCGCAACGAGAAACTACTCTGGACATACTGGTCAACAATGCAGGCGCCGCATGGGGCGAAGACTTCGATACATTTCCGGAAAGCGGATGGGACAAAGTGGCTGACCTGAACATGAAAACTCCTTTCTTCCTGACTCAGGCGCTTGCGCCACTACTTCGTGCTGCGGCAGCCGAGCACAATCGAATTTCGAAAGTGATCAACATTGCTTCCGTCGACGGGATAGCGGTGAACTTGATGGAGACATACTCATACGCGGCGAGCAAAGCCGGACTTATTCATTTGACCAAACGAATGGCAGTTCGTCTAGCCAAAGACAAAATCAGTGTTACGGCAATCGCCCCTGGTGCTTTCGCTTCGGAGATGAACAGGGCTGCCCGTGATCATGGCGACGCGATTTCGGCGGAAATTCCAGCCGGACGCATCGGCACACCTGAAGATATGGCCGGTGCGGCGATCTATCTTGCCTCTCGCGCTGGCGACTATGTAGTCGGCTCAACAATCATCGTGGATGGCGGCGTCACGTACGCGAGGTAGTTTGAGGCCGTTATATACAGCGGGGACTTCTCATCCACCATGAAGATGTTCGATGACGATTTCTGCAACAACTAGATTTACTCGACTGGCTTCCCAGCTGCCTTCCATGCCGTGAAACCACCATCGAGATGGGCAACATCGCTATAACCCATGGCTTGCAATGTGGTCGCGGCAAGCGCAGAACGTCCGCCGCTTGCGCAGTGCAAAATGATCCTCTTTGAGGGATCAATGGGATCCTGATGATACGGGCTGGTCGGATCGGCGCGGAACTCGAGCATGCCTCGCGGTACATGAATCGAACCGGGAATTCGACCAGTTGCAGTGAGTTCCTCGGTCTCGCGAAGATCGATAAGAACGGCTTTACCTAAGGCAATCTCCGCCTCCACCGCGTTCACATCCAAGATTTCAACTTTCGTCTTGGCCTCGGCTACTAATTCGCTTGCGCTCTTTCCCATCTTGCCCTCCTCTGGACTGATCTAGAACAATTACCTAGCAGAAGTGTCCCAGAAAAACATCGCGCTGTCAATTGCATGTGACTAGAGCTTTCGGCGAATCCCCTGCCCGCTAGTTTGCCGCTACCCCTCGCTAAGAATGACCAACGGAATTTCCCGCGTTGTCTTGGTTTGGTATCCGGCGTATCCCTTGTATCTCGCCGTAACCAACGGCCACATCCGCGCTCGCTCTACATCCGTAGCGACCCGCGCTGTCATCGCGCTCTTGGGCTTACCCATGTAGGCCACTTCCACCTGCGGATTGTCTCGCAAGTTGAGAAACCATGCTGGGTGTTGATCATCTCCGCCGCGCGAGGCAACAATGACGATCGCATTACTTTCTTGCAACGGCGAGGTGAGCATCACCGATCGCGACACGCCACTCTTGCGACCGGTCGTGGAGAGTTCAAGTACGGGCATTTTCCCCACGCGCCAACCCACTCGCCCGCGAGTGATTCCAAGAATTGCGCGATGCATCACGTTTGCCGTCTTCAGAAATAAATCACTTGGCATAATTCTCCTTGAACTTCTGGCAGAGGTTAATTTATTTGACGCGTGCGGCCCAGCCAATATGGCTCGCGTAATTTGAACTTCTGTAATTTGCCGGTGGCGGTACGAGCCAATTCAGCACGAAACTCCACCCGCTTCGGACATTTGTATCCAGCTAACTTCGTCTTGGCGTATGCAACAACGTCGTCTTCGACGAGATCTGATCCTGGAGCCTTGACCACAAGTGCCAATACCAATTCGCCCCACTTTTCATCTGGGATGCCGATCACGGCAACTTCGGCGACATCGGGGTGAGAAAAGATTGCATCTTCCACTTCGATTGAACTGATGTTCTCGCCGCCGGAGATGATCACATCTTTTTTTCGATCTGAGATCGCTAGGAAGTGATCGTCGCCGATCGTGCCACCGTCACCGGTGTGGAACCATCCATCCGCGATTGCTTTAGCGGTTTCCGCCGGCTGATTCCAATAACCCTCCATCACAACATTGCTGCGAGCAAGTATTTCGCCATCGTCATTGATCATCGTCTCGACACCCAAGGCAGGTGGGCCAGCTAAACCCAGTTTGGCCGCCCTATCTGCCGGCGACAACGAGTCGAACTCGGCACGCATCCGATTGAGCGTGAGCAGTGGAGCAGTTTCCGTGAGACCATAAAGCTGATTGAACTCCCATCCCAGTTCTGAACCGACGCGCTCGATCGTGCGCGTCGGCGGCGCTGCACCCGCCACCGCGATTCGCACACGACCTCGACCAGGAATTTCTCCGGACCATGTTGTCGCGGCATCAAGAATCGCGTTCACCACCGCAGGGGCAGCACAGAGCAATGTCACGCCGTGCTTTTCGACCCGGCGCAGAATCTCGGCGCCATCCACTTTGCGTAAGACAATATGTTCACCACCCATGGCAGTGACCGCGTACACCATTCCCCATCCGTTGCAGTGGAACTGGGGCAATGTGTGGAGGTACACATCACGGTCGCTTACACCCATGTGCCAACCAAAAGTTGCGGCGTTCAACCACAGATTGCGATGCGTAAGTTGCACACCTTTTGGCCGCGCCGTAGTACCACTGGTGTAGTTGATTGTGGCGGTGGCATCTTCGTTGGGCGCCCAGACTTGTGGCTCAACGCCGTAGCGATACAACTGTTCGTCTGTTTCCTGACCGATGACGAATCGATGTGTTGCAGTGACGCTGGCAAGCGAATCATTGAGTTCCGGATCAACGAGCAATACATCGGCACCAGAGTGCTCGACGATGTACGAGATTTCATTGGCAACGAGGCGAAAATTTATTGGAACGAGAACGCGACCAGAACCGCTGACACCAAAGAAACTGGTGAGCAGTCGTGCCGAGTTTTGACTGACAATGGCGACACGCGCTCCCTGAGGTATGCCAAGCGCGTCCAAACCGGCGGCTTGCGCGCGGGCACGGTCTGCCATCTGTTTGTAAGTCTGCGTTCCCCACGACTCGGCGGGTTGGTCTGGTTCGTCAACGAACGCGACACGATTTGGGTACGCCTGTTCCGCTCGGCGCAAATGATCAACAACGGTCAATGGAATTTTCAACGCACGGACCCCCTAACGAATGGTTCGCCGAATAGTAGTGGCAGGTCTGCTAGTTGCGGAAGTGCGATGCGACTTCGGTAGAGAAGCGCTGGATAGTCTCCTTGCGTTCAGCGGGAGTCTTGCCGAGGGTAAAGTCGGGAAGACAAAACTCGTCGATCCCAATTTTTTGATACTCAGCGATCATTTCCGTGAGTTGTTCAGTGGTTCCGACTAATGAACGACCTTCTGGAACCTTTGCCTGCAGCTTTTCCACGGCATTTGCGTCATCAACGATGTACACAAGTGCCTGAGTCGTCTTGTGCACTGTCGCCGGATCTCGACTTTCTTTCTCACACGCAGTATGCAAACGTTCCACTACTTCCCGAGTTATGGTTGGCGTTCCCCATCTGTTCCATTCCTGTGCAAAGCGCGCAGTAAATCGCAACATCCGTGGACTACCCGAACCCACCAACAGCGGGAGTGGTTGTTGCACTGGTTTGGGTTCACATGGCGCATCGGTGATCGTGAAATGCTTGCCGGTGAAGTTCACTCGAGGTTCACTCAATAGCCGCGAGATGATTTCGATTGCCTCGCCAAAACGAGTGACACGATCCTTGGGTTCCATCAGGTCAATTCCGTATGCGCGATGTTCATTGACTTGCCAGCCGGCACCAAGACCCAAGACAAATCGCCCACCCGAAATCTGATCAATTGTTGCTGCTTGGTTTGCCAGCAATGCCGGGTGGTGAATAGTCGTCGGCGCAACGAGCGAGCCGAGGCGAATTCGAGGTACCGATGCGGCAAGTCCGGCAAGCACACTGAAGCATTCCAGAACGTCACCAGATGCCGGTTCGCCACCAGCCGTATCGGGCATGTAGTGATCGGCGTACCACAGGCCGTCCCATCCATCGTGTTCGATCATTTGCGCTAACTCAACAACCTCAGAAAAAGGGCGGTTCATGTTCGGCCAGAGAGAAAACTTCATCGTCTCAACCTAATCGTTCACTTGGCGCACCGATTGCTCGTAGAGTTGCCGAAATCAAAGACCACTTGTAACTCGGCGCGTTCTTCAAGATAACCCATGATCATTTCCTCCCACCCTCGCTTTATTTTTCGCGCAAGCCTCAAGTTGTTAGGTCGTTCAGACGTCGCCAAAACTCGGCGACCGCTTCGACTGCGTAACGACGGTCAACCTGAGAGTTCTGGCTGTCGAGAAAATCTGCGTACGAGCGGGCGCCGACCGCGTCGACATCGACGAACTGCTCAGCCAACCTAGCGAGTTGCGCAATTACTTCATCTGTCCTGGGACCGTGGAGCAGTGGACTCGCCCGAACGCGCTCAGCTGCCACTGCTGAACCAAGACCAACGATCAGCCAGACGACGTCGTATGCGTCTTTCGGTTTATCGCGGCGCATGATGGCATCCGCCTTGAGGCACAGCCACGACGCGACGCCTGCGACGGGGAACTCGTACCGAAGTCGCCCGTGGTTCGTCTCCACGACACGTTCAACGATGATCGTGTCGTCGGTGACCAAATCACCGAACCCGACAGCGAGCGCTGTAATTTCGTCCGACGGGCCGATGTTCTGCTCGGCTGGGGTACCCGCAGCCGGAGCTTCTGAGTGTCCTCCTTGGGTTCGCACTGGACAAAGAAACTCAACCTGCAACCGGACCTCGCGGTACGTACCGATCCAGCGCCACTTGATGTCACGTCCGTCGCGCCGGTCAGGGCGAAGCCCGAGATTCCGCAACCCATCGATGATTGCTTCGTAATAGTCAGCGGTCTCGCCGTCCATCAGATGTAGCGATAGATGCAGGTCGAGATCGGCAGTTCCAACGTGTCGCTTGATACCGGCGGGGACTGAGTCCACAAGCAGGCTCGGTACAACTCCTCCGACGATCGCAAGGTGACGACCTCCGAATGCGCTGCCGAAGGAGCGAAGCACGTCAGCTGCTAACCCGAGGAGCTTTTCACTCATCGGGTCGGAGTAGTCGTGAGCGGTTGATTGATTATCCACGTTGGTCGATCTCTTTCCAAAGTTGCGCGGCGAACTCGGCTCCTCGTTGCTCTCCGCGAAGATCACACCAAACACGAAGTGGATGAGCGATCGATGCCTCCCACTCGTCAAACCTTCGTTGTCGTCGTCCATGAATTCCAACGTTCCACGGATCAGCGGCGAGGATCACGTTGCTCTCATCTTCTGGAGTTGGTTCGAGGCCGATTCTTCGTGCAACCTGTTCTAGGTCAGCGTCTTTGGCACCGACCCAACATCGGGTCTGCCCCGGCGACGAGGTGCCGAGCACATTCAGAAAGGCAAGTGCCGTCCGCCCGGTGATTGCTAACCCGATCTCGGCGCGATCAGCATGTGACGAGATCGATGATGCGACTTCCCAAATGTTTCGTCCCCACATGTAACCCGACAGTGTGCGCCCTTGAGGCCAGGCCGTTCGAGTTGCTAAAAGCTCGGCGATAAAAATCGGGTCTATAACGTCGATTCGCGTTCGCGCCCCATCCCTCTGTTTTTCGACGAGACCATGCTCTGCCAACTGAGAGATTGAACGCGACGCCGTCGACAGACCAACCTCTGCACGATCGGCAATCTCGCCGACCGTCGGGTGTTCACCACCGAACGCGGCGACAAGCAGTTCCTGAACCACAGCGGCATTTCCCTTCTGCATCGACATGGGCAACCGTCGACGCTGGGCCGAGCGGGCGAACTGTCCGGTACTGATAATCAATCTCGGCCACCGGATTTCAGCAACACCTGAAACGTCAATAAAGCTGACCTCGGTGGCACGGAGTTTCGAACGCCACCCCACTGGAATCACGCCCGCTACGAGCACCACAACTCCCGGATCCGCGGACTGACGTGCAATATCGGCCAATTCGTCGACTGATTTATAGTCAGCAGGATCAAGTAAACGAATCGCCAGAGTAATTCCATCCTCGTACCGCAGAATGTTGACCAATCCACGGTCGATACGTATGTCTCCTAAGCGCTGGAACGAAGTCACCCATGGAAGGTTGAGTAACAGATCAGGCATATGCAAAGTATACAGATACCTTCTTAAACAACAATAGTATCTGAAAAATAGGCGAATATAAGGAAATGCTTCCATATATTTGCTGTTTAGAGTAGAAATAAAACTAATCACAATATACCGCGATCAAACCGTCACGAGACGGAGCAACGGCATGACGTCAGTCGTTTGCGTCGCCAGACCATACATACGCATTACCGATCAAGTCACTATCGCTGAATCCGATCTAGGTTGGTCGCAATGAGTCCCGCGAGTTCGTGATGATGGACGGTCACCGCGCGAAGTAGTTCCAGCGTCTGGTCGATTGTGGTGATCGCAGTCTGCTTATTCATCTTCCATCTGGTCGCTTCGCGGATAAGCGCATCGCGGTCGACTCGGGCTAGATCTGCAACGCCGCCGATGTACATGCCAGGTCGTGTACGAAGATTCGGCCAGAGCATCGTCGGCACCGTGTCATACGCAGGAGCAAGACGGATTCGGCCGTCGGCGCCATGAAGTAAGGCGACATTCTTTCCGTGCCCGTCAGCGTTGCCGATCACGGCTGTAAATGTCATCAACTTCGCCAATGCCACCATCTCACGATTGGCATCATCGGCATCGGACTGCAGAAGTTCGGCCGTGGCCCTGAATGAAGGACCACCCGTCGCTTCATACTTCCCCCGACCTTCGTGTGCCTCGTGATACACACCCAGTGCCTGACATACATCCTCTTGATGAACACGCCGGACTGCACCGTCGGCGATTAGACGGTCGAATCGACGAACGATGAGACAGTGACGGCCAGCAATCTCGAGAAGCGTTGGATCGCTGGAGCTCAAGCCGATCTCGCCAGCGACAAGCAACGCGTGGTACTCGGCGTCAATCAGCCCTGGCCTCAATGAGTCATCAAGCTTCAGGATGTGAGTCGACGGCCGGCCTCCAGTTGGCCGAGCCCACCCAGCCTCGGTCTCTACGAGAAGCATCTTGTTCTGCAGCCCGGCAATCGACTGTTCGCTGTCCGGATAAACGATTTCGCCGCCATCGTCCAGAGCACCAACCGCAACGCTGAGCGTGTCCGCTGTGTACGGTTGAATTCCCCAGCGGCCCTCGTCGGGCTCTTCGTCGTGGCGAGTGATCACAAGGGCACCAGCGACGTCACGCCCATAGCGGACAAGCAGTCCATAAGTATCACTTGTCGCTAAGTTGGCCGCCTGTGCGGCGACTCCCAAGTGCCGCCCTTCAGGAAGCAACCCGCGCAAGTAAGCCGATGCGGGCTGCCACGATCGGCCGACGCGCAATGAGCACGAGATGAGCGGGGTGTTGACCGGCCAGCGATCCAGCGCCGTGTTCGTGTGACGAAGACGGAGGTCGGCGAATCCTCGCGACTCAACATCCGCGATGCGGGTGTCGTCTAGCCAAATAGCGAGTCGTGGTCTACTCAAGTTCAGAGTCCATGCGTGCTTCGATTTGGACCCCCAGCGTGCGGAATACTTGGAACACCCGCTCAAGTTGTGTGGCCTCGAGTCCGTTCTCCATACGCGAGAGGTAGGTCCGGTCGATGCCGGTCGCGACAGCCAGGTCACTCTGGGTGATCTTGCGTGCCAGACGAGCCTCCGTGATTGTTCGGGCGAGATCCTTCGGACTACGAATACTGAAACGCTGAGTTGTGCTCATATCAACACAATAGCATCTATAAACCAAAAGTGTTGATTCTCTAATATTTAGTACACTAGTCGTAATATGTTGACTTCAACACAATCAACGTGCCTTCGAAGGTCGTGTAGGCAAGGGATCTTTGATTTTAGGGAACTGGCCGTTCGAGAGAGGTACTGCCGGTTTAGGGGATTGAGAGTATGGATTTCTCGATTCGAGAATATCAACCTCTTGATCTAAAACAAGTGCGAAATGGCGAGGACTGGTCCAGCATTTGCTCAAGGCCTCGGCGGCACCGGATCTACTCGATACGCATCCCGGAGATTGCGCGAGCAATTACAAGTTGCTGAATTTCTGACGTGCCTTCAAAAATCGTGTGAATTTTTGCGTCACGGTGCCAACGCTCGACTGGATACTCGCGTGTATAGCCGTAGCCACCGAGAATCTGAATTGCGTCTTCCGTTACTCGAACAGCCACTTCACTGGCGTAGTACTTGCTCTGTGAACCTTCGGCGTTTTTGAAACCGCCGTTTTTAGCCAGCCATGCTGCGCGCCAGATAAGTAGTCGCGCCGCATCAATTTCGGTGATCATGTTGGCAAGTTTGAATGCAATCGCTTGATGCATGATGATCGGCTTACCAAAAGTCTTTCGCTCTTTCGCATAATCAAGTGCAAACTCGTAGGCAGCGCGAGCGACACCGAGCGCTTGTGCGCCAACCGCTGGTCGTGTCGCTTCAAATGTTGCCATCGCCGGCTGTTTGCCACCGGCGTGTCCGCCCTCGCGGGCACGGGCGAGTTTGGCATCGAGTTTTTCTTTTCCGCCAAGTAGGCAACGCCCAGGCACTCGTACATCTTCGAGCACAACTTCTGCAGTATGACTAGCGCGAATCCCGTGCTTCAAATATTTTTGTCCCTGCGACAATCCTTTTGTTTTTGGTGGCACGATAAAACTTGCTTGCCCACGACCGCGTAATTCTGGATCCACAGCCGCAACCACTACATGAATGTCAGCAATTCCACCGTTGGTGATCCATGCTTTTGTCCCGTTGAGAACCCATTCATCGTTTGCTTCGTCGTATACGGCGCGTGTGCGCAAAGAACTCACATCACTTCCTGCATCGGGTTCACTTACGCAAAACGCACCCAACTTCACATCGTCGGCAGTTCCATAACACTGCGGCACCCACTCCATCATTTGTTCTGGTGTGCCGTTGCCAGCAATACCAGCAGCAGCCAGACCAGATCCCATTATCGCCATGCCAATGCCGGCGTCGCCCCAAAAAATTTCTTCGATTGCAACTGGAAGTGTCAGCCCCGATGCATCCCCCATTGCATTCATGATGAAGTCAATGCCGTACAGGCCGATTTTTGCGGCCTCTTGCACGATCGGCCATGGGAACTCTTCTCGTTCGTCCCACTCGTGCGCCGCAGGACGAATTACATCTACGGCAAACTCATGAATCCAGTTCTTGATTTGTAGTTGATCGTCGCTTAACGAGAGTGAAAATTCGGCCATGTGGACAATTTACCTGACGATAAGCGGTGTTGTCTAAGCGAAGCCTAAAACTCCGGTCACTTTTTTCGTAAACGCGTACCGTCTTTAGTCGTTTCAACCAAATAACCAAGTGCTTGTAACTCATTTCGAATCGCGTCGGCTGTCGCAAAATCACGTGCCGCACGTGCGGCATCAAGTTTCTTGGCACGATCAAGCATTTCGTTACTGATAACTGTGATGTCTAAACGCAGCCCCACAGCGGTGCACATCTCGCGCACGGCAAGCGCAATTGTTGCCGTTGTTTCTATATCGCCAGAATCGGCAGCGACATTGGCACGTCGAATCGCATCAAACATTACGCCGATCGCCACCGGAGTATTTAGGTCGTCGTCCATTGCCTTGCGAAATGCTGTCAATGTCGGCTGATCGGCAACATCGGCAACAAGCGTGCTCGCGCGAGCATGAAATGCATCCACACCGGCAAGCGCATTGACAGACGCGTCAAGATTGTCTGCACCAACTTTTACTGGCGAGCGATAATGAGTTTGCAACAACAACATTCGATATGCACGCGGGTCATAACGATCTAGTAAATCCGGAAGGTTCTTCACATTGCCAAGACTCTTCGACATTTTTTCGCCTTCGGTGTCAACAACAAAACCATTGTGCATCCAATGGTGTGCAAAATCTTTGCCAAGCGCAACGGCTTGAGCACGTTCGTTCTCATGATGCGGAAAGCGAAGGTCTGCACCACCGCAATGAAGATCAAAACCTTCGCCAAGTAACTCGAGGCTCATCACAACACATTCGCTGTGCCAACCTGGTCGACCTTCGCC
>JABMNW010000167.1 GCA_013204455.1 Acidimicrobiaceae bacterium | reverse complement strand
GTTGGGGAGCAAGGAATCGAACCCTGAATAACAGAACCA
Source organism: Acidimicrobiaceae bacterium (assembly GCA_013204455.1). GTDB lineage: Bacteria > Actinomycetota > Acidimicrobiia > Acidimicrobiales > Ilumatobacteraceae > BACL27. The sequence goes on along the minus strand of JABMNW010000167.1, from coordinate 4,346 downwards.
GAATCTGCTGTGTTGCCAGTTACACCACTCCCCAGAGTGTGGTTTTAGGATATCGGTCTGTTTTAGTTTGTCCAAGAATCAACGCGACGAAATCCAACGATTCGTCCGATAGCGACTCCCGCCGCCTCTTGTAAATTGTACTTAAGTGCGGTTATCCCCTGGACGACACCCGTCCTAGTTGGCGAAACATACGCAATTAGTCCAAGTTCTTGGGCGATCAGTTGCGAGCGAAGTTCGTGAAACGGATCACTGACTATTAGCACACTGATAATTCTCTTCTCGCGTGCAAATTTAGAAACGGCTAACAGCGACTCGTAGGTTGTCCGACCGGTATTTTCTTCGAATATTAAGTCACTAGCGACACCTCGCTTCTCAAAGTAATGCTTCGAGGTCTGAGACTCGGTGAAGCGATCCCCTGGCTGCTTGCCACCGGTGACGACAATAAATGAAGCAACGTTTTCACTCCATAACTGTGCGGCGTGATCCAAACGCGCCAGCAACTGCGGCGACGGCTGCCCGTCATACTGCGCCGCACCAAGCACGATAATTGCATCAACAGGTCTGAGTTGATCGCTCCGACCCACATTCCAAACCTGAAATAATGAAATCAAGTAGTACAGCGCACAGGCCAGAACAACAACTCCGAACGCTTTAGCAACTCGGCGGCTGCGCATCTCTATGCCAACCGCTAGGAAACTTTTCTAGATAATACTTCGTCGATTCGCTTCAATGTCGCATCGCGACCGAGCAATTCGATCGGCTCAAACAACGGCGGACCAACACTTCGGCCAGTTACGGCAACCCGCAGTGGTGCTTGCAACTTGCCGAGTTTCAGCGAATTGTCTTCGCCAACTTTCTCGACAATTGCTTTAAGTGCATCTGCATTCCATTCGACGGTTTCAAAGCCGCGACGAATTGCTTGTAATGTTGGCACGGCCCAATCTTGAGAAAACGCTTTCGTAAATGACGCATCGTCAATGACTGGCATTTCGCAAAACAAAAAGTCGACCATGCTCGGTACTTCTTGCAATCGTTGCACACGAGTTTGCACCAACGGCGCCATCGCTGAGAAAATCCTTGCATCGTAATATGAAGTATCCCAAGTCGCTCGCTCGCCTGTCAACCAAGGATCACACGCCGCAATAAAGTCAGCCACAGTCATTTGTCGGATGTAATCGGCATTGAACGCTTGCAATTTGATGATGTCGAAAAACGCTGGCGAATGATTTACACTGCTAAGCGTAAACTCGTCAATCATTTTTTGAAACGGAACAATCTCTGTGTCGCCAGACGGCGCCCAACCGAGAGTCATCAAATAGTTCTTCATCGCGTCAGCAAGAATTCCTTCGTCGCGATACTGCTCGACGGCAACTTTGTCGCGTCGCTTTGAGAGTTTCTTGCGTTGTTCGTTTACTAACACTGGGACATGCGCCCACCTCGGGGGTGTTGCACCGAGGGCTTCCCAGATCATCTGTTGTTTCGGAGCATTTGGTAGATGTTCTTCAGCGCGCACGACATGCGTGATTGACTGATGCATGTCGTCAACGACATTTGCGAGCAAGAACACTGGCGAACCGTTACTGCGCAAGAGTACGAAGTCTTCGATTGTCGCATTATCAAAAACGACTTCACCACGAACTTCGTCCTGCACGATGGTTGAACCTTCGGGAACCCGAAATCGCAAAACGTGACCAGGGCCAGGGCCGAGTCCGCGATCACGCGAGTAGCCGTCGTAGCCCTGTCTACCAGATACGTTTGCGCGACTTTGAATGTCTTCGGTGGACAAATCGCAATAGTACGCGCGACCTTGGGCGAAGAGTTTTTCGCCAGCGTCAATATGTAGTCCTGCATTCGCGGATTGAAAATACGGTCCCTCAAAATGTGAGTCAGTGCTATCAATACCCAACCAAGCAAGCGCATCAATGATCCCTTGCGTCCATTGTGGATGATTGCGTGAATCGTCTGTGTCTTCGATGCGCAGCACAAACACGCCGTCTGTTTGTAATGCGAGTATCCAGTTATACAACGCTGTGCGCGCCCCACCAACATGAAAATAGCCAGTTGGTGACGGCGCAAACCGATAGCGCGGAGATTGCTGTGCCATTTGTCTTCAGGCTATCTCGGTAGGTGTTGTTGGTCGAGACAGAACTATCGTTGAATCAGTGGCAAAGAAAACATTAGAACATCAAGGTCATCCTGATCACCGTGCTCTGGCTGGTGGTGCAGTCCGTGCAGGAGTCTTTGGATTTAGCGACGGACTTGTCTCCAACGTTTCGTTAATAATTGGATTTGCCGCGGCTACTAGTGGTAGCGGTGTTGTTGACGCGAGTAACGTGCGACTTGCTGGCATCGCCGCGGCAGTTGCCGGTGCTGCGAGCATGGCGGCTGGCGAATGGATTTCGATAAGTGCGCAAAACGAACTTGTCGGGCGCGAGATCGCTCTTGAACTACGCGAATTAAAAATGAACCCCGTTGCCGAAACATCAGAGTTGGCAGCGATGTACCGCCAGCACGGCATGTCATCCGAGCAGGCTTCCATTTCGGCGCGAGAAGTGATGACTAACCCTGAGCGCGCGGTACTAGTTCATGCACGTGAAGAGTTCGGACTTGATCCCGATCACCTCCCCAACCCAATTCAAATCGCCGTGGTGTCGCTGATCACATTTTTATTTGGTGCAATGTTGCCAGTCATTCCATGGTTGTTTGGTGGTGGAAGCAACGCACGATCTACATCGGTTGGTATTGCTGTTGTCGCTGCCGCAATTGCTGGAGGTGCAATTGGTCATCAGGCCGAACGCTCAAAAGTTACGAGTGCAGTACGCCAAGTTGCAGTGATGCTGCTCGCTGTTACCGTCACCTACTTGATCGGTCGACTTGTCGGCATGGGCATCAACTGAGATGTCACTCGGTCGGCAAACAAATGTTTACGGCGATCCGATCGAGCCGTGCAGTTACGAGCCGGTAACAGGTTTTTATCGCACTGGCTGCTGCGAAACGAGTGGCGATGACACTGGCATACACACTGTCTGCGTCGTGTTGACAGACGAATTTCTCGCGTATTCAAAGTCGGTTGGCAATGATCTTTCGACACCGATGCCGGAATACGGATTTGCTGGACTCAAAGCCGGTGACCAGTGGTGTTTGTGTGCGCCAAGGTGGCAGGAAGCGTTTGAGGCTGGAATGGCACCTAAAGTTCGCCTACGTTCAACGCATACTTTGACGCTCGAATTTGTCTCGTTAAAAGATTTAGAAGCGCACGCAGCAATCGACTAGCCGACTTTTTTAGACGACTTTTTTAGCCGCCGGTGAGCGCGCGCCACGAACCTGGCATGCCGGTTCGTACTTGATCTGGCGTCATCAGCATTGTGCTCTCGGGGACCAGATCTACAAGTTGTCGAGTCTCAGAATAATAGTGTGCTGTATCGCCAAGACCAGCAAAAAGTTTTTTACGACGCGCAACAAGTTCTGCCGGCGGATCTAGAAGCATCCATCCCCAAATGCCAAATGCAATCTGCAGATCGTGGATTACAGGTGCTCGACCATAACGCGATGCACGACGCAAAGCGATAGCCAGCGAACCGTTTATCGCATCCTCGGCCGACTCGCCTGGCTGCAAGACAATCGTCTCGCGCATTTGTTCGGCAAGTTTAAGTGCATATCCCTGATCTGGACCCTGGTGGCCAAGGGTCTTACCGCGTGGCTGTCGACCAATTACAGCCGCAGGGTGATCATTCTTCCATTTCGTCGGAATATGTTCGGGCGAACTATACGAACGCGGGCGATCAGTCGGGTCAATCGGCGTGTATTTTGGTGCGGCCATGACTCGCTCAGCCTAGGTCACGCGCGCAGATGCAACAGACCGTAGACCAACGATTCTTCGAGTGCGTGCCAAGATGCTTCGATGATGTTCGGCGATACACCAATCGTTGTCCAAGTGCTTTCACCATCGGTCGCATCGATTAGTACACGTGTGACAGCGCCGGTTGCCGAACTTGAGTCAAGAATTCGAACTTTGTAATCCGTTAGGTGGACTCGCTCAAGTTGCGGATAACTGCCGCGCAATGCTTCGCGCAATGCAGTGTCGATCGCATTTACTGGTCCGTTTCCTTCTGATGTATAAACGTTTCGATCATCACCAACCCAAACTTTGACCGTGGCTTCAGTTGTGAAAACTCCCGACGCCGCCTCGTCAGTAATTACACGCATTGATTCAACTTTAAAAAATGATTGTTCCCAACCGGTGGCGCGTCGCATCAACAATTCGAGCGATGCATCGGCGGCTTCGAAGTGGTAACCCTCAAACTCGAGACGCTTGAGATCGTCAAGCACTTGATTGACCGCAGGAC
>JABMNW010000166.1 GCA_013204455.1 Acidimicrobiaceae bacterium | reverse complement strand
TCCCCGGACTGAGTAATGCTAGCGACTAACAAGCCCGCGAATTGTCGAGAGTAGATGTTTGACATCATTTTCATCCACATATCTTGCGACTCCAGCGCGCACGACTCCACCACTATTTGTTAGGCCAAGTTGCGCAACGACTTCCATCGCGTACGAGTCGCCCGACCAAACCGCAATCTTTTTGGCCGCTAATTCTTGTGCCACACGATCCGGCGTAAGCGAATCAACGGTAAATGAAACCGTTGGAGTGCGGGCAACTAAGTCGTGCGGTCCCCACACCGTGACGCCTGGTGTTGCTAATAGACCCTCGAGCAGTGGTGCGAATATTGCTTGCTCGCTGGTGACGATGCGTTCCATCGTTTCTTCGATGAGAAATCGCGCTGCGGCTTGCACTGCAGCGATGCACTCGAAGTTTGGTGTACCAGTTTCAAACTTTCGCGGTCCAGTATTACTCGCAGGGCGAACCTTGGCGATTGGAAGCGACTCAAGCAACTCGGGATCAATGTACATCACGCCAGCGTGTGGCCCATACCACTTATATGGTGATGTCGCGAGCACATCACAGCCAAGTTCTCGAATATTAATTGGCTGATGCGGCGTGAGATGTACCGCGTCCACAAAAACTCGTGCACCATGCTTATGGGCGAGTGCGATGATTGCTTTTAGATCCGGCATTGTGCCGATCAGATTGGATGCGCCGGTGACGGCAACCCACTTTGTGCGCTCGTTGATTAACTCTTCAAGCGCCACCATGTCGAGTCGCCCCGTCTGTGGATCAAATGGTGCGAGCAGATGTTCAGCACCCGCAGTTTCGCAGGCTATTCGCCATGGCGAAATGTTTGCGTCGTGATCTAGTCGTGTACCGACAATACGATCACCTGGTTTTAAGGTTTGGGCGATTGCGCGTGTGAATGCAAATGTCATCGTCGTCATATTTGCGCCAAGACAGATGCCAGAGCTGTCGGCGCCCAAAAAATCTCCGAGAACACTGCGTGTCGAATCTAAAAGGGCATCGCACCTGTTGGCGGCGTCAAAGTACCCGCCAGTGTTGGCGTTTGATCCATGGGATGCCCAGTCAGTCATCGCATTGACTGCGACATCCACCATTTGCGTACCGGCTGGACCGTCAAAGCGAGCCCACCCATCACGAACTCCAGGGAAGCGATGACGCAAAGAAGTATTCAAAATTTTTACGAACTAGATATCAAGCGCGTTTAGCGGCTTTTGCCAGACGGCGTGCGGTTTTGCCAATCGGTTCAATATGCCGCTGATCAAGATCACCAATCTCGATGCCATTTTCGAAACGCACGCGATAGCGCAACCAGTTAAAACCGTTGGCAAGAATCACTTTGCCATTACTCCCTGACGTCACGCCATTTAGTTCAACGGTTGAGCGCACGGTGTCGCCCATACTCAGATCAATTTGATTGGCATGCGGGTTGGCTAAAGAGTGTGGCTTCCAACTCTGCGGACTGGGTGTAAACGACATGGTCACAGTTTGCCACAGATACACTGCTCCGCACTGTGAAAACCAATCTCGAAGCCTTAGATGGCAACAAAGTAAAACTTCTAATTGAAGTCGATGAAATCGATTTCGACCGTTATTTAGACGGCGCATTCCGGAAAATTGCAACTCAAGTACGTATCCCAGGTTTCCGTCCTGGCAAAGCACCACGCAAACTTATTGAAGCTCAAATCGGAACCGAAGCAGCCCGAGCGCAAGCCATCGAAGATGCGATTCCTTCCTCGCTCGCATTAGCGGTTCGCCAACACGACTTAGACATCATCGCCACACCAAATGTAAATCTTACGAGTGGACAAGAAAACGGCGTCGTTGCCTTCGAAGCAATTTGTGAAGTGCGACCCGTTGTAAAAGTTGCTGGCTACAAAGGCCTTCGGGTCGAACTCCCGGCGCTCGTGGCGAGCGATGCCGACATCGAAGAAGTTGTCAATCACGAACGAAAACGTCACGCGACGCTTATCGATGTTGAGCGCGCTGTTAAGACAGATGATCAAGTTACTCTCGATCTTGTCGGCTCTCGTGATGGCGTACCACTGCCGGGATTAAATGTTGATGACTGGCTGTATGAGGTTGGTCGCGGTTGGGTTGCAGAAGATTTTGATAAACAGCTCACCGGTGCAACAGCTGGTCAGAAACTTGAATTCACATCAATCCCATCAGGAATGACAGAGTCCGCAGATTTTGTCGTGTCGATCAAGAAAGTTCAAGAGCAAGTTCTTCCAGAACTAAATAACGATTGGGTGGCCGAACATCTCGCCGAGCACGAATCGATTGATGCATGGACAGCCGCGGTACGCACGCGCATTGAAGAGTCTCGGTTGAATCAGGTACGCAGTACGGTTGTCGAAAAGACAACCGCAGCACTTGCGAATCTTGTCGAAATCGAAGCACCCGAGGCAATGGTCTCGAGCGATCTTCGCAGTCGAGTGCAAAATACGCTCAAGCAGTTCGAAGCACAAGGCATATCAATGGATCAGTGGCTTTCAGTCACTCAACAAACCGCCGAACAATTTATTGCCGCGCTAAAAGAACAATCGACACTCGCTGTAAAAGTAGATATCGCATTGCGCGCCGTTGCATTGGCCGAAGACCTTGCCGCCAGCCAAGATGATCTCGAGCGACAATTTGAGCGCATTGCGACGCAAGTCAATAAAAAAGCCGCGGCAATTCGTAAGACCTACGATAAAAACGACGCAATCACCGACCTCGAAGCCCAGATTTCAAAGTCCAAGGCAATTGACTGGTTATTGCATAACTCAATATTTGTTGATGCTCAGGGCAACTCAATGAGCAACGAGACGATCCTCGGCGACCATAATCACGATGATCACGATCATGCTGACCACGATCATGCAGATCACGATCACAAACACTAGATAAATACGGCTCTGAACAGTCCACCAAATCTGACTCGTACGAACTAGCGTGAATCGTATGGATTTTGTACGCAACTATTACGTCCCTAACGTCACCGAGCAGACAAGTCGAGGCGAACGTGTATACGACCTATACAGCCGTCTGCTTAAAGAAAACATCATCATCCTCGGTACGCCGATCGATGACACGATTGCCAACCTGGTTTGTGCACAGCTGATTCACCTTGAGAGCGAAAATCCTGACAAGGACATCAACATCTACATCAATAGCCCAGGCGGCGACATTTCGGCGTTGTTTGCGATCTACGACACGATGCAGTTCATTAAAAACGACATCGCGACAATTTGTTTAGGTCAGGCCGCGTCAGCGGCGGCAGTGTTGTTAGCGGCAGGGACTAAAGGCAAGCGCTTGGCATTGCCACATTCGCGAGTTTTGCTGCATCAACCGTATGCGCAAGTTGGCTACGCGCAGGTAACCGATCTCGAACTTGCCGCGCGGGAGATCTTGCGGATGCGCGAAATTCTTGAAGAGATTCTTGCTCAGCACACTGGTCAACCAATCGAGCGCATACATAAAGACACAGATCGTGACTTCGTGATGGAAGCTCAAGCCGCAAAAGATTACGGCATCATTGACGAAGTAATCTCAACTCGTGCATTTGCTGACCGCTCCGGGCCGATACGCGATGTGACGAACTGATGGCTAAGTTCGGTGATTCTGCTGAACTCGTCAAGTGTTCATTTTGCGGTAAGTCGCAAAAGCAAGTTAAGAAACTTATCGCCGGTCCCGGCGTCTATGTATGCAACGAGTGCATTGACCTATGTAACGAGATCATCGATGAAGAACTTCACGAAGAAACCGAAGTCAGTCTTGAGAAACTTCCCAACCCGCGCGAAATTAGAGCCTTTCTTGACGATTATGTAGTTGGCCAGGACACGGCGAAGAAGGTTCTTTCGGTCGCAGTGTTCAATCACTACCGACGAATCCAATACAAACAAAATGCTTCGACCCGTCGAGACGACATTGAACTTTCCAAGAGCAACATCATGTTGCTCGGGCCAACCGG
>JABMNW010000165.1 GCA_013204455.1 Acidimicrobiaceae bacterium | reverse complement strand
GATGAACGCGGTAGCCAAGCAGCCCACCATGAGAATGAACTATTAGATATCACATGGTGATCACAACTTTGGAGTAAAGAAAAATCCTCGATTGAGCGATTTCCAGTGTTGACGAAAACGCAACGTGAATCAGTGAAATGCTTTCGGCACCATTCTGGATCATCTGATACGACGACGATAAGCCGGATATCACGAACCGACACGACATATTCAATTGCGTTTAAGTAATAGGAGATCGGTAGCGCACGGTTCGCTCCGACGTGCTCTGACAAGGTTACGTAATCGCCTCTACGTACATGTACACCAAGTGTCGCGTCAGGCTTGAGCCGAGGAAGCATATGGTTGTCTCGTCGATAGTTATCGTAATTTAGGCCAAAGTCGGTTCGCAGGGTCTCTGTAATGGACTGAAAATATGCCATATTTTGCCAGTATCCGATGAGTCGTGTCGATGATTTTCCATTTAGCGACTCAAATTTTTCAGGTGTCGTGGCGGCCTCTTCAACAAAATTTTCCGCCTTGACGACACTTAGCAACTTTGTGATCTTTGTAGGTAATGGATACGGAGCGACGATGTGGTGGTTAGTAAGGTTCGGAAAGTCACCCAACTCGTAGTGACGTCGAGTCATGATCTCAGGTCGGAAACTTCTTTGAAACCACGAAAGATCAAGAACAAGCGGCACTGCGAGTCTGAGGCTGAGAGCTCGACCAGCCGCATATTGAAACATCTGATTACCTAAGCCGCCAGTTAATGAAACAGTAACTTTTTTCAACAATAGTCATTCTAGAGTTGGTCGCAATGACTCTCTGTACTCACTAATATTTAATGATGCGTACGATCGTTGTCAAATTAATTAAGGCCTTAGTTAGCAAACTTAAGACATTTCCTCCGTGGCTACGCCCAGAATTGAGTCACCTTCGTCATTCAGGTTTGCTCGGGCCTGCAAGCGCCATGAGCACTCTCCTAAATGAAAACGTAATTGCCGCAATTCTTTATGCTCATCAGCGGAGTTGGAGAAATGGAGAGACCCCAAATCCTTCACAAAAATTGATTTTCGGAGCCGATCATTCGTCACAGTCGGCAATTATTGAGCAAAGACCTCTGAGATTGTCAATAGTGATGCAACGTTACTGGGCGCATAATGGGATGGAGTCTGACTTGTGGGTCCATTATTCAGGATCCGCCGCTCATGCAGGTCACTCGGTGAGCCAATTTGATCTGAGCAATATTTCTTATGACGACAATACTAAGCGTCCAATGAATTACGGCAAGAAATTGAAGGATGGGGTCGAGGCATTGAAAGAGTTTTTACTTTTAGAGAAGCCAGACATTGTTGTCTTTGACGGAAATTTCATCCCACGCGGAAAGTCCATTGATTGTGACATGATCCGTAAAATGAAAATTGATCTCGGTTTCAAACTATGCACCGTAATTGGGGATTTACACGACTTACAGCCGGAGAACCGACTCGACTATTGGGGCGAGGTTTCAGACCTTGTCGTTGTATTTAACTCGGAAACTCGACACTACATCGATTTTGTTAAAAAAGAGAAATTATTGGTGGCGGGGTGGATCCCGTTTGATGAGCGTCGCTTTCATGGGAGTGTTGTAAGAGACATCGGGCTTGGATTTTGTGGTGGGAAAGGAAGAAGACGAGACGCGTTTCTTTCGTTTGCCGAGCAATGTGGTGTACCGACAACAGCACATTTTGTTGACGACAAGAAGTACCTCACCGGGGACAAGTTCAGAGATTTCTTGAGTCGTTCTCGGATCACGTTTGCCAATGGTTTCGTCGGAACCGTAGCGGGAATTCCAATTTCGGTGATGACAGGGAGAATCGCAGAGTCAATTCTTTCGGGTTCGCTGCTTGTATATGAATCAGGATCTCAGATTGATAATTATCTTGTTCCGTTCGTGCACTACATACCTGTAGATAACATCCATGAATTAGTACATTTTTGTCGGTTTTTGCTTGATAATGACGAAGTACGTGCTGAAATAACAAACTCTGCACACGAATACTTAATTGAGAATTATTCGAGTAAGAAATTTTGGGATTGTGTTACTCAACGGCTGTGTAATGTAGTGGCACCTTAGGTATTTAATCGCTAGGGCAAAAGCTGATCCACGGTTTCTCTAGTTTTTAGCAACTTAGAGATGAGTTCTGCCAAATTTGGCGCAAGGAGATCCGATCCCGTTCTCGATAAATGGCCTTGACCATAAAATACCCCACGGAGTGCTGGGAGGTCTAGTAAACATCTAGTTTTGGGACAAAGCACGGTTTCGGGATCGAAAACTTGGATCATATTGTTGATACCAGAATGTCGAATCAAGGCATCAAGCGATGCGTCACGGATAGCTGGATCACTCGGTACGGAGGTTGAGTGAAAGAGAAATTTGCTGGCCAACGACTGGCGAGAACTTCCTAAGTAGGGGGCTTCTTGCACAAAAATCGTTGGCAGTTGTTCGGCGAGAATTGCTACGACTAAGTCCTCGATGTAATCGGAATCCACTGAAGACCAATTGTTTGAGACTATGAGCACATCAGGCTGGTAGTTGCGGATTGCACGCCACCTGTCGTTCCACGACGGACAACGGATATTGTTAACCGACGGTGAGATGAGTGGACAACCACCCTGCGAATGCACAGCGATCTCGGCGCCAACCAAGTCGGCGGCCTTGATCGCACCCGAGGCGAGGGACGCCGCTTGTGAATCACCAAGCAATATAAGTCGCGGTGTGTTGTTACCAGTATTCCATACACAGTTTTCACGAATATCGTCTGGGATGGAAGAGTTCAGACATACTCCAAGCAGCTTGACCTCGTCCCGAACCCCCGAATAGAAGGGATCGAGCTGTCCCGAGGAACGAAGCATCGCACTCCCCTGACCGATTAGCAGCATCACCAATAATGATGTGCCGACCAATGAGAATCCGACCTTAAGTTGGCGTCGTCGCCCCTCTAGCGAGAGGCGACGCATCGGCTTTTCAACGCCCAAAAACATCGCAAGGCTCAACAAATAAGATAGACCGACCCATGCAAGGCGTTGTGGAATCGAGTTGTTTGGAAAGAGAATTTCTAGAAATATTAGAACTGGTAGGTGCACCACGTACCAGGAGTACGAGATGTCACCGATTCGCTGGAGGATTTGCAGATCGGACATCCAAGACAATTGGTGACCTGACCCACCCGCTGCGATAACAGCGGTTGTACCAAGCACCGGCAACAGTGCAACCCAACCCGGGAATGGGGAAGCAGGGTTGATGATCACGAGACCGACGAGGATTCCGAGCCAACCGATAACTCCGAGATAGTTCGCTGATCGCTTCGACAACTTGGTCAGACGAATCTGCTGTGATGCCAGTAACCCGCCAAATAGAAACTCCCATGCTCTCGTCGGACTTCCATAGAAGGCGAATTCTCTGGCAATGGGGATCGCAGAAAGATCGTACGAACTCGCGAGACTCAACATAAACGAAACACATATTGCGATGACAATCGCAAACGACAGCCATCTGAGATGGTTACTCCGACGTGATTGTGCAGCAAGACTGTCGAAATAAATCAAGGTTGTTACTAACACGAGAATCCCCAAATACAATTGACCTTCAACGCCAAGTGACCATATGTGTAATAACGGATTCTGTGGAGTTGCCCAATAGTTAGCGTGGAGCATAAGTTCGATGTTCCCCAAGAAAGCGATTGACCACCACCCAGTTCGAATCACTGGTTGTTGTTCTCCGAATGGAGAAAGCACCACCAGTGATACAGCCAGAGTTGCCAACACTCCTACCAAAACGACTGGTACCAGCCTCCAAAAACGGCGAACAATAAACTTCCATGCAATTTGCAGAGCCGTTCCACTACGATTGTCAAGTAGGTGACTAGTGATCACGAATCCCGAAATCACAAAGAAGATGTCGACCCCCACGAATCCACTACTCAAACCGAGGCGGGCGTGGTATGCGACGACGAATAGAAGAGCGACGCCACGCAGTGACTGGATGTCTCTACGGAACGCTTTCATTCGAAATTATCCGCATGAGACAGTCCAACGGAAACTCCCATCGCTGGTTAGTCTAGGACAGTCGCTTTACCAATTCGAGAAAAGGAAATATTGTTAATGGTTAAATGGCTACAGACATTGTTGAGCCGAGTCATTCGCCGTGTCCGTGTAGCAGGAGTGAATTTCATCAAGGTCGTACTCGAGAAATATGGTACGCCTCCATGGCTAAATGACCAGACCGAGTATCTCTTGCCGTCGAGTTGGATTGGCTCGGCGTCAACAGGAACAACAGCGTTCAAGAGCCGCATGATTGCAAACATGTTTGATGAATACGCGAAATCTTGGAGCGCTGGCTCACTTCCAACGCCTATTAATTCGGGCGTTTTTCACGTTGACAAAAGTCGGATGAAAGAGCTCAGTGGCAAACCTGTTTCAATATGCTTTGTCGGTCCCAGATACTACGTTGGTGAACTTCCACTAACCGTTGATCATGGAGGGTTTCCAGGGTTTGTTGAATCAGCTCGTACTGCTGGAATGAAAGCGTATGAGTTTGACGTAAGCCAAACTTTGTCGATAAATGGCTATGAGGGTCGGAGAGTCACAACCCAGCAGGTCGTGAACCAAGAATTGCGTCGCCTACGCGAACACCTACGCGACACTAAACCTCAGATTCTTGTCATCGATGGAAATTTCGTACCCGGGGCGGGTTCATATGATGCTGATTTATTGGCTGACCTTAAGCAAGAATTAGGTTTTTCACTGTGTACCTTTATCGTCGATTTTCATGAGTTACAGACAGAGGACAAACTCGGGTACTGGGGGAAAGTATCAGACTTAGTGGTGTTCACCGCTGGAAGCTGGAACCATCACAACAAATACTATGACCGGTTTTCACAAAAAGAGAAGATCCTCTTGTCTCCTTGTCCACCGACGGATGAATCTCAGTGGTTGCAGAAAATCGTACCTAAAGAAATTCAACTCGGTTTCTGGGGAGGCAAGGGGCGACGTCGAACAGATTATTTAGATTTTGCGACCAAATGTGGAATTGCTACAAAAATTGTTTACCGAGAGGACGTGGGACGAAAACCTTTTGAAGAGTATGTTGAATTTTTGCTTCGAAGTAAAATAAGTTTCACTTCTGGATTCACTGGTATTGCGGCAGGTCGGCGAACAGGAATTATGACTTACAGGATCTGGGAATCGATTCTTGCCAAGGCTCTACTGGTTCATGAGTCTGGGAGCCAGATTGATGAGTTTTTGGTTCCGTTCGTTCATTTTGTACCTGTCGACAGCGTCCACGAATTAGTTCACTATTCTCGTTTTCTCCTCGACAACGAAAAGATTGTGGAGCGTATTTCGACGGAGGCTCTCGCCTTCTATATGGAGCACTACTCGAGCACCAAGTTCTGGAATCGTGTCCGAGATGTGATTGATCGCTGAATGGAAAGCAAAGTGTCAATTATCCGAAGACTTGCAAAAGCAAGCCGCAATCCGATTTTATTTGCTCAATGGTTTAGGGGACGTTTAAGACATTATCTGTTGTGGCCACTCTGGCCGTTGAGGGCGATATTCGAACGTGGGTGGCTCGAAAATGCATTTGTTGCTCTCTTCGTGCCGCGTAAATCTCAAATAGGTGGCGAGAATGTCAATGTACTCCGAACGCTGTTAAAACTAACCCCGCCGGATGCACGGGTGCTGGAAATCGGTACTTATTTTGGAGAAGGCTCAACAAGAGTTTTTATAGATGGGCTTAGTAACCAAGCGAGTTTCTTTGTGATGGATAAGTGGTCGGAATATATCTCGACAACCGACAAGGCAAAAGCGCGTTTTTACCGAATCATGGATGGGATCTCGTACTTTGCCGCGACAAACACACTACGCGTGATTAGGGAAGCGGGAAGAAGAGAAGATTCGCCCTCAATCACAATGATCCGTAGGTCATGTAATGATTTGTTTGTCCGTGACGGTTTTTTCGACTTGGTGTTTATCGATGGAAGTCACTATTACCAAGATGTTCGAACCGACATTGAATTCGCACTCAGAATTTTGAAGCCAGGTGGGATCATCTGTGGAGATGATCTAGAAATTTTACCTTCAGCAAATCTGGCGGCGGTCGCCAAACAAAACCTAGACCAAGATTATGTGCCTAATCCCGATGGTCTTGAGTTTCATCCGGGTGTTGCGCTTGCCGTATATGAACTACTCGGAACTGTGGAAATGAAGGCCGGGACTTGGTGGAAGGTCACGACCAAATAGTTAAATTTGCTCCCCTAACTGTGGTCGGATAATTCGACGCTCGGTAATAATTGCAGTGATCAAGTCACTAGGCGTAATATCAAAAGCGGGGTTGTAGGCGCGGGATTCTTTGGGTGCGACTCGATCTCCATTCCAACTCAGTACTTCATCTTCATCACGCAGTTC
>JABMNW010000164.1 GCA_013204455.1 Acidimicrobiaceae bacterium | reverse complement strand
TTGAATGACCGCGGAATGTTTACCGACGACTGCATCGTTTATCGCATTGGACCAAACAATTGGATGCTCGTACACGGATCTGGATCGGGACACGAAGAGGTTAGCAAGGCAGCCCTCGGACGCAACGTCGCAGTATTGTTTGACGACGACTTGCACGACTTGTCGTTACAAGGTCCTGTTGCGGTTGATTTTCTGGCTAACCATGTGCCAGGAATTCGCGATCTGAGATATTACTCGCATATTCAAACGACTCTGTTTGGCAAACCGGTGATGATTTCAAGAACTGGTTATACAGGAGAGCGAGGATATGAGATTTTCGTGCGCGGTCAGGATGCGCACATCGTCTGGGACACCATCCTCGACGAGGGCACGGCAATGGGCATCGTTCCAGTCTCTTTTTCTGTGTTGGACATGCTCAGAACAGAGAGTTACCTACTGTTCTATCCGTATGACAACTCGCAAATGTATCCATTCGTCGACCAACCCCCAGGCGATTCACTGTGGGAGCTTGGTCTCGACTTCACCGTTTCGAAAGGCAAAACAGGATTCCGTGGTGCCGAAGAGCACCTTCGACTAAAAGGCAAGGAACGCTTCAAAATATTTGGTGTTCTCATCGAGGCCCAAACTGCGGCCAACATGGGTGATGAATTATGGGCCAACGGTCGCAAGGTTGGCGTGATCACGTGTCCGAGTTATTCAACCCTCACGAACAAGAGCATGGCAATCGCCCGCATGGACGTGAATTGTGCGATCCAAGGAACTGTACTTGAAGTCCGTGGTGCTCATCTGAATGCACGAGCGATCGCACATTCCATGCCATTTGATGACCCCGAAAAAAAGAAGCGTTCAGCATCGTAATGGCGATCAAGAGCAGGCCGATTTATAATGGCTTTGATCTAGGAATGCCCGCTCAGCGACACATATTTGTTCTCGAAGGTGAAGGCGCTCTTGCGTTGCTGGAAAAAGTGAATCCAAGTCATCCGATGCTTGGGCAATCGGAGATTTTGTACTCTCCAGTTGGGTCGAGTCACGAACAAGCAATTGTGAAACTAAATGCAGCAAATTTCTTTACTGCGCCAAGTTCCGAAATATTGCTCAATCGGTTTGCAGCAATCCTGAGTACGGCAACCATGAGTACTCGTCTGTATGCGGCTGGAACTGAAGGATTTATTGGTGCGGCTGTGAACGTTGCTGCTCGGTATGGAGTCAAGAGCGCATCGATCGTCAAGGAACACAGGGGATCATTGAGAAGAAGAGTCCAGTGTGTGCACTGTAAGGGCTTTAACAGTGATATCACAGCGAGTCCGTTTCATTGCGAACACTGCAAATTGTATCTCTTTGTTCGAGATCACTTTTCCACGAGGCTCAACGCATTCCAGGGTGTCTGTGTCAATGCCGAAGAACCCCATTTATTTCCTGAGCCAGTCGAACTTTATCAATGACAGTACATACCGAAATGTCTGTAACAGTTACCGACATTGAGTTGGTTGCTGATGCGATTAAACAATTTACTTTAGAGCGTGTAGATGGTCAACCCATGCCAGCGTTTGCTCCAGGTGCACACATCGTTGTATCCATGATGGATGCTGGTCGCTTGCGCCGCAATCCGTATTCGCTGATGTCGTCTCCGCGCGATCCATGGAATTTTCGGATCAGCGTGTTGCGCGTCGAGCAATCACGAGGCGGCTCGGTATTCATGCATGACGTAATTGCAGTGGGTGACACGCTGACGATCAGCCAACCGGTGAATTTGTTTCCAGTAGACATCCTTGCTCGACGAAATTTGTTCATTGCTGGTGGAGTCGGGATAACACCGTTTATCCCGATGATGGAAGTGCTGAATGAGAAAGGTGGAGTTTTCGAGCTGTATTACTCGATTCGTTCCCGCAGTCACGGGGCGTTTTGGAGCGAGATGTCTGCTCTCTACCCAAATCGCGTCAAGATCGCAGTCGGTGCTGAGGGTTATCGATTCGATTACCACGAGTTGCTTATCAACCAACCGCTTGGGACACATCTATACGTCTGCGGGCCAAAATTGATGCTTGAGCACATCTTCAATATTGCTCGCGATCTTGGTTGGGCAAAAGAGAATCTGCACTTTGAATTATTCCTTGCACCTCCACCTGGTTCACCGTTCACGGCCAAACTGGCTTCGTCGGGAAAAGAAATTGTTGTTGCTGAACATCAAAGTCTGCTCGAGTCAGTTGAAGAGGCTGGGGTTGATGCACCATTTTTGTGTCGGGCTGGTGCATGTGGGCAATGTGAGACGAGGGTGCTCGCATCTGATGGGGAAATCATCCACAACGACATCTTCTTGACCGATGAAGAAAGGAAATCGGGAACAAAGATTATGCCGTGTGTTTCACGTTTCGTCGGCGTTGGGCTGACAATTGAACTCTAATCGATTCTAAGAAAACTCAATAATAACGGAGAAATGAACATGGATTTAAAATTCACTACCGAGACATACCGCGATGATTTCTCGTTTCGTAACAGTCCTGAGGCAATTCGTCGTTATCCGTTTCCGTTTCATGCAGACAGTTATATGTATGCGATCAATATGGAGGATCATGTAGCTGGCAAACCTGGTACGGCCTATGAGCATCCGATTGATGTAGATGAGCACTATATTTCCGAAATGGCCGATCGCGCGTTGGTACTTAAAGAAGATCCGCTGCGCTGCCAAGCACTAAGTCACATGATGACTGCTCAATGGGACACCCTCGAATTGTTGATGACTCATCAATCAATTGCTTACCCAGACCTGTTCACTCTTGAACGCGATAAAGACAAGTGTCATTGGATCAATCGTCCGCTTGGCATTGATGACAAATTTATCTTTGGCGACCGTTCGACTTTGCCGTACGAACCAATGGAGTACATCATGCGCCAGTCACAGGGCGATTTTTGTATTGTCGATCAGCGCGATAATTCATTGTGGATGGACGCAGGAATGGTCACGTGTCAGGCAGATTGGTCGCTTGACTTTGATATCGGGATGAGTTTCATGGAGTGGCATGCGCCAGTTCCGATGGCTCACGAACTCGGCATATTCGATCGTGCGCTGAAGTTTTTGATGAATGTGCAACAAGGTCGTCCAGCGCGTCGTCTCAATTGGACCATGACGGTAAACCCACGTCTCGACACAAGCCCAGAGAATTATCATAAATGGGGTTCTGAAAAGACAACGGTGACGAAAGAAAACATCGGCGCGAAACTTCACTTGCGTTGTGAATTACAAAGTTTCTGGC
>JABMNW010000163.1 GCA_013204455.1 Acidimicrobiaceae bacterium | reverse complement strand
GCGAAACACGGTGCCGGGCACGCCACGTTGGTCGTCACTACACACTTGTGTCATGCCGACATTTTCGCCGACGATCGCTTTTTGTGCCATGAGGCCAAAACCTTTTCTCGTATGTTGATTTAATTAATTCGATTATTCGCACAAATGCTCCGCGCGGCCAAGCCTGCGGAGCACTTTTATCGTTTTCGCTGTGAGGTACTCGTAAATTGCCCGAGCGCACACAGACATCAATTTTTGGAATTGATCTCTTCGTTCACAACCAAGGCCTTGAACGAAGTACTTACTCTATCCCCCGAAATCACAGACCCCAAATGCCAAATCTGAGAAGTCTGCGTAAATTTGGAATTTTAAGAAACTAATAGTTCCCTTGTGAAATATGGGGTAGATCTAGTTACTTCGGGAAACCAAAGTGGCACTAAAAGTCATCCGTTTGCCGTTACGGGAGATCTCGATTTTGACCGTCTGACCTGGCACCGCATCGCGAATCGCCGCGACCAAACCGGCTTGACCGTCGATCGGTTCGCCGTCAACAAACAGCACGATGTCATCCACAACGATTCCAGCAAGGTCGGCTGGCGAGTTTGGTTGCACATCGGTGATGATCGCTCCCTGCCCTCCATCTTCGCGACCAGTAAGCCCAACACCTAAGAAGCCTTCTTGGCGCGCAGTGCCCTTGGCCTGCGCGCGAAGTTGATCAATTACGTGAAGTACTTCGTCGACGGAGATCGAAAACCCGATGTTGGTCGCAGCCGAATCTGAGTCGCCGCGAGCAACGGCAGTGTTGATGCCAACTATTTCGCCTTTTAGATTGACCAATGGACCGCCCGAGTTACCAGACGAAATTGCAGCATCTGTTTGGATCAACGAATTTAGTGCGCCAGAATCGGTGACGATCGTCCGCTTGAGTGCCGAGACAATTCCCGCAGTAACTGTTGGGCCGCCATCTAATGCGAGTGCATAACCAATAGCCACGACGGGGTCGCCAATGCGAACACTTCCAGGCTTGGCAAAGGTCGCTACGACCAGTCCAGTTGCATCGACTTTGATCAACGCCAGATCGTTGCCGACATCGCTCGCTAAAACTATTGCAGTTCGCGGTTCGGTTTCGCCAGCAAAGCGCACGACAACATTTTTCGCATCTGCCACGACATGCGCATTAGTTAAAATCTCGCCATCTGACGTAAGCACGACACCAGTTCCAACGGCGCGTCCGCCACCGGCATCGTCACTGATGGTTGTAGAAATAGTTACCACGCTTTCGGCAAGTCGCGCCGCAACTTTCGCAATAATAGATTCGGAAGTTTCGCTACCATCATTTGATACCGCAATCGGCGCCGAAGTTATCTGCGTCGCAGTATTTGCGGTTTGTAAGTCGACAAGATTTGCTTCTTGCGCGACGATTGTGCCGATGACTCCACCAATTAGACCAAACACAGCAGAAATGGCTACAACTACAAGCAGCCGACTCGGCTTTTTTGCCGGACGCGTTTCTGGTTGAAATTCGGGCTGATTTTCCGGCTGATATTGGGGCGGTGGCAACGACGGCGGTGGAAGCGGGTTGGGGATGGATTGCCCGTAATCACTCATAGTTAATTTCTACCGCTAGTTAATTGCACATGTCTCCCTCAATCTGAGGAAACTCACCGCTTTTTAAACGTTCTGAATTTTTATTTCGATGTCAACGCCAGCGGGAAGCTCTAAGCGCTGAAGGCTGTCGATGGTCTTGGCATTTGGCTCGATAATGTCGATCAGGCGCTTGTGAATTCGCATCTCGAAATGTTCGCGTGAGTCTTTGTCAACGTGTGGGCCACGAATCACCGTAAAGCGATGCTTGTCGGTTGGTAGTGGAATCGGACCACGCACGGTTGCATTGGTACGAGTCACCGTTTCGACGATCTTTTTTGCAGATTCGTCGATGTTCTGGTGATCGAACGCCTTGAGACGAATTCGGATGCTTTGAGCCATCTGCGTGATCCCTGTTCCCTGTCCTAGTCCTGGTCCCGAATCGAACTGTTTACTTGATGATCTTCGTGACGCGACCAGCACCTACTGTGCGGCCACCTTCGCGAATAGCAAAACGGAGACCTTCGACCATGGCGATGGCCTTTCCAAGTTCGACCGTCATTACAACGTTGTCTCCTGGCATCACCATTTCTGTTCCCTTAGGAAGTTCAACGGTGCCAGTTACGTCGGTTGTACGGAAGAAGAACTGTGGTCGATAATTGTTGAAGAACGGCTTGTGGCGTCCGCCCTCTTCCTTCTTCAACACATAGACCTGACCTTCAAAGTTTGTGTGTGGCGTGATCGAACCTGGTTTACACAACACTTGACCGCGTTCGACTTCTTCCTTTTTGGTACCACGAAGTAGTGCGCCGATGTTGTCTCCCGCCTGCCCTTCGTCGAGCAACTTACGGAACATTTCTACACCGGTACAAACTGTCTTTTGTGTGGGACGAAGTCCAACAATTTCAATTTCGTCACCCGTGTGTACTTTGCCCTGCTCAACCTTGCCGGTGACGACGGTTCCACGACCAGTGATCGTGAATACGTCTTCGATTGGCATCAGGAATGGCTTGTCAAAGTCGCGCGTTGGTTCTGGGACAGAGTCGTCGCAAGCAGTCATCAGTTTCATAATCTGTTCTTGCCAATGAGGATCGCCCTCAAGAGCCTTGAGTGCAGACACGCGAACGACTGGACAATTTTTGCCATCGAACTCGTAAGAAGTGAGCAGGTCGCGAACTTCTTCTTCAACGAGTTGCAACATGTCTTCGTCATCCACCAGATCGGCTTTGTTAAGCGCAACCAGGATGTACGGCACACCAACTTGGCGCGCAAGTAGCACGTGCTCGCGTGTCTGTGGCATTGGACCGTCAGTTGCGGCAACAACCAAGATTGCTCCGTCTACCTGTGCGGCACCAGTGATCATGTTCTTGATGT
>JABMNW010000162.1 GCA_013204455.1 Acidimicrobiaceae bacterium | reverse complement strand
CTTTTCGTTCATACGGATTAGAACATCGTACGACCCAAAGCCCACTGTCATTACCAGTGTTGGTTGTTCACCCAATAGCGAGCCCGTGCGGGCAGAATAGAAGGCGTGCGCGTGGCCTACTCCCTGGAGCAATGTTGGCATCGTGTGCCTGGGGGAACCGCGACGGCAGCGATCGAATTGGCACGATCAATGCCAACCGTCCGCCCTGATGTCGAAATAATTGGAGTTGCCGGACGACACAGTGGCGAGCCAGTAACGGCATACAAGCCGCCATGCTCCGTGTGCCAACTTGCGTTGCGTGGGGCATTACTTTACGAAGCATCTTTGCGACTAGGTATACCGCGTATTGAGCGTGCAACCGGGAGAGTTGATTTGCTACATTGCACTTCGATCATCCCGTTTGCATCGAGAGCCAAATTAGTTGCCACTATTCATGATCTTGCATTTTTGAGATACCCAGAGTTTTTTAGTAGTCGCGGTAATTCGGTTTTTCGCAGAAGTTTGAAAGTTCTTCTAAAGCGAGCCGAGATCTTGCTGTGCTCATCGCAGGCGACGCTCAATGACTGTCACGAATATGGATTTGAACTTGACCGTCTGCGTCATGTGCCGTTAGGTGTTCGTACACCTGCACTAAGTACGGTCGCAAAGGCGAAAGAAGTTTGCACTCGATATGGGTTGCCAAGCGAGTATTTATTGTTTGTTGGCACACTCGAGCCGCGTAAGAACCTTGCCCGTTTAGTAGCCGCACTTGAAACACTCGGTGACTCAGTACCAGAACTTTGTGTTGTTGGGGCAACTGGGTGGGGTGAAATCGAAATTTCGCAAGCCTCGCAGAATTCGGCGCGGTCGCGAGTGCACTTTATTGGGTTTGTTGAGCGGAGCGATCTTGGTGCGTTGTATGCCAACGCAACAGCCCTTTGTTATCCGTCGCTGATGGAAGGTTTTGGTCTGCCAATTCTCGAGGCAATGAGTTACGGAACACCAGTTGTTACTAGTAGTGGGTCATCAACGCAGGAAGTTGCCAGTTACGCGGCAGTGCTCGTAGATCCACTTGACGTGGCGAGTATCGCTGCCGGAGTGAGCAGCGCACTTGCACGCCGTGATGAACTCTCACAACTGGGTCGCATGCATGCTGCAACAATGACATGGGAACGAACGGCAGCTCGCACTGCGGCGATTTACGACGAGGTAATTGGGTGACGAGACAACAGATTGGCGTCAACTTGTTATGGCTGCGTAGTGGTCAGGTTGGTGGGTCGCAGGAATATCTCGTGCGTCAGTTGGTCGGCGCGTCTTTGCACGAAAAAATAAAACACGAATACGAAATATCGCTATTTGTGCCAAAGGGTTTTGCCCAACATCATCCGGAACTGGCCAGTGTTTACAAATGTATTGAAGCACCAGCGCATGCCGGGTCGCGAGCCGCGCGTATTGCACTTGAACAGACTTGGCTTGCATTTAAATCTCGGAGATTTGATCTCATGCATCACGGTGGCGGAACTTTGCCTCGCTTTGGCGCTCGTCGCACAGTGCTGACAATGCATGATGTGCAATATCTTTCGTTCCCAGAAAACTTCAGTCCAGTGCGTCTGGCGTATTTGCGTCGAGTTATCCCGTCGTCATTACGACGCGCCACTGTCGTGACAGCGCCAAGTAATTATGTTCGCGAGCGGTTGATTAAAGCATTTGATTTGCCGAGTATGCAGGTGCGAGTTGTGCATCATGGTGTGGAGTCGTCTCTTGGCGCTGGCGCAACTAGTGAAAGCGAACTGCGTCGACGACTTGGACTGGGATTGCGACAAGTTATTTTTCTGCCAGCGATTACACATCCGCATAAAAATCATCAGTTTTTGTTACAGCTAATGACTCAACATTGGACCGACACGAATCTTGTTCTTGTTTGCGCGGGTGGCAAGGGTCGCTCCGAAGATGTATTTATGCGCGAAGTTCGGCGACGCAATCTCGACGAGCGTGTCGTGCGCATCGGCCGAGTGTCAGATGCGGATCGCGACGGATTAATGAAACTTTCACGTGCCCTGGTATTTCCAAGTTTGTATGAAGGATTTGGTGCACCCGTGCTGGAAGCAATGCTCCTCGGTACGCCAGTGATTTCTAGCAATTGTGCGGCGCTGCCAGAAGTTATTGGCGATGCTGGTCTTGTCTTGCCGTTAGAACTCGATGCATGGGCGAATGCTCTGCAAATAGTTGAATCCAAACGAGATCAATTCGTTGCATCAGGGAAAATACGCGCCGCCGAGTTCTCGATAAGCAACTCGGGCCGCGATCTACTTGCTGTCTACGGAGCAGCACTATGAGCATTAAAAAATTGCGTTTAGTTGTACTGTGTCCGCACTTTGCTCCAGACATCGCTCCGACCGGAGTAGTGATGACACGCATCGTTCACGAACTAGCCAAGCGCGGTCACGAACTTCATGTCGTAACTTCGTTACCTTGGTATCGCCAACATCGAGTCGAACAGGGTTGGTCGGGTGCGTTATGGCGTCTCGAGAAAACGGATTGGGGTTCGATTACTCGTGTGCATCCGTTTGGGGGCAAGACGAAACGCAATTTATTGCGCCGCACAATTGGTTTCGTGCTATTTAGCGTGATCGTTGGATTGCGAAGTCTCGTTGCTGGTGGCGCTCCACGACGCATTGATGGTGTTCTTGCGATGTCTCCACCATTAACGCTGGGGCTAACTGGTTGGTTTACAAAATTATTCCGCGGAGGAAAACTCGTATTTAATATCCAAGATGTTTTTCCAGATGCAGCTGTAGAAACGGGCGCGATTACGAATACGAAAATTATTGCCTTTTCGCGGTGGCTCGAGCGCACGAGTTATCAATGCTCGGATGCAGTGGTGTTGTTGTCCGATGATCTTGCCAACAATGTGCAAAGAAAACTTGATCAAAAATTTCACAAGAAAGTTCGTGTGATTCCAAACTTCGTCGATACTGCTGAAATTGTGCCGATGTCGCGCCTAACTAGGTATCGCCGCGAACTTGGGATTGGCGATTCGCTGGTGGTGATGTACGCAGGAAATGTTGGCTTCTCGCAATCGCTGATGATGATGGTTGACGCCGCGCGCGAATTGCCAGAATTGATTTTCGTAATCAATGGCGAAGGAGCCGCACGTGAATCGCTAATTAAAGCCGCGCAAGGTTTGCCCAATGTCGTGTTTGGCGACTATCAAGATGTCTCGCGGCTTAGCGAAGTCTTGGCGACAGGTGACATTCATCTAGTGCCACTGCGACGTGGTCTTGGTTCGGTGAGTGTTCCATCCAAGACGTATTCAATTTTGGCGGCAGGCAGACCAGTGTGTGCCGCAGTTGATGCCGATACCGAGGTGCCACGTATTTTGGCGATGTCCCGTGCCGGAGTTTGTGTCGAGCCAGAAGATCTCGTTGCATTGGTCGCGGCGATTCGGGCGATGGCAGATGACCGCGAAGCGCTCGCCAAAATGGGCGAGAGAGGACGAATTTGGGTTGAGAGCCATACCTCGCCAGCGTCGGTGGCACAGCGATATGAAGCCTTGTACTCACCATAAGGCGGTAGCCTTTCTCCTTCGTGGCTACCTCATCTTCTGCTAGAAAAATCGCGCGACTCGCCGCCACAAGTAAAAGCCGTAAAGGTCGTAAGGTTCGGATGCAAGGTGGAACGTTGTTTCCAACCGTCATCTTTATGGTTTGTGTTCTTGGCGTTGCGCTAATTGCTTACGCGCGTCAGAGTCAAGAACGAGTTAGTGCTCTAGACACTGCAACGCAAAATTATTATACGGCATTTGGAATTTACAAGTGCGACAAGTTCATCGACAATCTGCCGACGGTCACAGATCTTGGCGGTGGTGCCGCAGAATTAAAGCCAGGTGCGTTTATCGACTCGGCTGGCATCGTGCGTTGGGAGCCACAAGTTCTCTCTGGTGAGCGCCGTGCGAAATTGCAGACGATATTTGATCTTTACGCGTTAAAGGTAACCAATAACTCGATTGAATTTCCGGCGTCACTAAATAACGGTGAGGTAATCTCGGAGCAAGATACGAAGTGTGACGGCAAAGAAGCAACTGTGCAAGTTTTGGTCTGGAACGAAGCAACTCTTGTTTCGTTGTCAAAGGTTTCGATTGCGGATCTTGGAAATGTTCGTCTCACTGGAAATGGCATGGCGATCACACTTGCGTTCGTCGCTAAAGATGTGGATGTGCCACAACCAACCTCGACGGCAGATCTAGAACTGCTAATCGCTAACTCTTAGAGGTAATTCACGAGATGCACGCAGTCGTGCTCGTCGGTGGTTTTGGTACGCGACTTAGACCACTGACATTTACTACTCCCAAACCATTGTTGCCCGTTGGCAATATGCCATTACTCGAGCGATTGATGACATCGCTCGCGCATGGTGGTGTGACACACGCAGTTTTGTCGCTGGGGTTTAGACCACAGCCATTTCTCGAAGTATTTCCATCAAATATATGTGGTGGTGTCGAGTTGAGTTACGCCGTCGAAGATCGGCCACTAGATACGGCTGGAGCAATCGGGTTTGCGGCTCGCGAGGCTGGCATCGATCGTCGCGGTGAAACATTTATTGTTGCTAATGGAGATGTGATTACCGATTTGGATGTCGCAAAGTTGGTCTCGTTTCATCGTACGAATAATGCGCAGGGCACGATTCATCTCACGCCAGTCGCCGATCCATCTCAGTATGGAGTTGTGGAAACAAGTTCTGATAGTCGCGTACTTCGCTTTGTTGAAAAACCTGCACCTGGTGAAACCACGTCGCGAGATGTGAATGCTGGAACCTACGTCTTAGAAGCGGCAACACTTGCGCGTATGCCTGGTACTTCACCGCTTTCGATTGAACGGATGACATTTCCTGAAATGTGCAGAGATGGCGTGTTGTACGGCTATTCAACGGACGATTATTGGATTGACGCGGGTCGCCCCGAGACATATGTGCGAGCGAATATTGATTTGTTGTCGCGGCACAGCATTTATCAATTAACGCCAATCGATGCGCTGGCGCAAGTTGATCCGAGTGCGCATATTTTGCAAAGCATAATTGGCGCAGGTTGTGTCGTTGGCGAAAACGCGCAGATCATTCGGTCTGTGCTGATCGCGGGCTCGCGAATTGATGCCAACGCGGTTGTCATAGATAGTGCAGTGATGGGGAGGATTGGTGCCTTCGCCCAAGTCACATCTTGTTTAATCGGCGTTGATGGCCAGATTAACTCGGGTGCTGTTCTGCGCGATGCAAAAGTTCCAGACCCAGCCACGATCTAGCGTGTGCACAATCTCATGAGGTATTACGAGTGACAGAAATTAATGGCGTGCTCGTTTGTGGAGGCGCAGGCTTCATCGGTTCGCATCTTGTTGACAGGTTGCTCGCGGATGGGTACAAAGTTGAAGTTGTCGATGATCTCTCAGTTGGCTCGCTTGCAAATTTAAGTAGTGCTCGGGCGCGTGGAGGAGCGTTGCGGTTTCATCATCTTGATATTTCTGCTCCAGAATTTTCGGAGCTAGTTGCACTGCGACGCCCATCAAGTATTTATCACTTGGCGTTATTGCCTACCGGGGCAACACGCACAAACGAGATTTTGCGCTCGGCCACGTTGCTGCTCGCAGTACTTGAAGCCGCACGCCGATATGAGGTGCAAAAAGTTATCGTGGCGCTACCCGCAGGCCTGCTCTACGGGGAAGTTCCCGCACGACAATTACCAGTTAAAGAAGGTCGCAAGTCTGAACCAATGGGTGTGGCGCATGTGATGGCCAACACACTCGTGGATTTGTTGACCGTGTACCGCGAAAGTTATGACGTTGAATTCACCACATTGGCAATGACAAATGTTTACGGCAAGCGCCAGCGCCCGAGTGACGGGGTAGTTGCGGCGTTCGCCCATGCGATTTCCAACAACACGCCACCGACGATTTGCGGCAACGGCCGACAAACTCGGGATTTTTTGTTTATTGATGATGCGGTTGATGCACTCGCACGTGCGATGGCTAAAGGTGGTGGATTGGTAATTAATGTCGGAACTGGTGTGCAAACAACCATTAATGATCTGTGGAATTTGATGGGATCGGCAACAACACTGCAAGAAAAATTCGAAACTGCGCGAACAGGTGATCTGCAACGCAATGCGGTAAATACAACTCGAGCACGAATTCAACTCGGTTGGTCACACTGGACTTCGCTAACTATGGGTGTTGCCGAGTTACTAGAGCGTTAACGGAACAGATCTTCCTGTGGTGGTCGAACTAACTCGCTGATACTGGAATCTCGAAACCACGCCTCCTCAACACCACGAATTACTGCAACAGGTACCCCAGAAGTTTTGCCCATCACAAGTTCTGCGGCACTGGCTAATTCGTCGGCGACTGCAACTTCGGTTACTTGCATTATTCGGCCAAGTGAATCGGGAGTGCCGCGCAGATCTACAACACCGGCAATTCCAGCAATTCCGATTGCGACATCGGTCAGACCTTGGCGCCATGGTCGACCGAATGTATCGCTAACAATCACACCCACGCTCACCCCGAGAGTTGCGCGAATGAAATCGCGAATTCGTCGCGCCGACTTATCACTGTCGAGCGGTAGCAACGCCGCATAACCACGTTCAATATTGGATAAGTCGATGCCACTATTGGCGCAGACAAAACCATGTTTGGTTTCGGTGATGATTAGATCCCCGCGTCGACGCACGATGCGCACGGCTTCTTGTTCGACCAGTTGTTTGTGGCTAAGCGGATCATTGGCGTCGATTGGTACGAGTCGACCTTCGGCCTTAGAAACGATCTTTTGTGTGACTACCAATACATCGTTGTCTTGCAACGGCCCGTTTGGCTCTTGGCGACAAGCGTCAGCAATGATCTTGCCGAGATGATCTTGTGGGGTAACTTCGCCGATGCCCTGCACACCCCAGATTGCTAGGCGACTCATCGCGATTCTCCTGTGATGCTCGTGAGCGCTATCCGGGCAAGTTCTCCCGCAATTATTGGAGTTGACATAACTGTATTTGTGACGACGCAACGCATTCCTTGGCGTTCAATTGCATCTGCCAAATCTGCATCCACGGTGTCAATAATAAGTGTTGAGGCAATCGGTGCATAGAGTCGCGCCACGCCAAGCGCCGACGACTCGTGACCAAGTTCGGTGAGCATGCGGCTAGCTGGGCCCTTGAGTGCGTGCCCGCCAACAATTGGTGAGATCGCCACGACTCGGTCACGTTGTGCAGTTAGTGCACTATCGATTCCAGCAAGCGCGCGAATCGGACCAATCGAAACAATTGGGTTTGATGGAGCAATTATAACTACTTCGGCTTGGCGCAATTCATTTAAACAGTTTGGCTTGGCAAACTCCGCGCCTTGGAAATGTACCGCACGCACGGCAACGCAATGTCGATGCTTGACGAAGTACTCCTGAAAACTAATTTGCTGACCAGCCACACCAGCCTCACAATTTTCTGCGAGTTCAAGCAAAGTAGCGACATCACAATCAGTCATTGGCACAATTTGTTGGGCGAGTCCCCAGGCGCGAGCAATTTCGTTAGTAATCTCGCTAGCACTAGCGCCTTCACTTCGCCTTGCTGTGCGATAAAAGTGCGTGGCAAGATCTTTGTCGCCAAGATTAAACCACTCCGGTGCAGCAACAGATCCAGCCGGTCGAACATTGACGTATTTTTTTAGCGATTCCATTGCCCGCCAAGTTTCGTTCGATAGTCCCCAGCCGCGTTCTAAATCGATAGCACCACCAAGTGTGTAGATCACAGTGTCAACGTCAGGTGAAATATTTAGACCATGCAACACGGTGTCGTCGCCAGTATTAACGAGGGCAGTCGTCTCTCCGGGGTCGTGTACGAGAGCGAGTCCGCGAAGAAATCGTGCCGCGCCAACTCCGCCTGCAAGCACAACTACGCTCGTAAATACTGGCGACGGATTCGTATGGATAGGCACGGTGATTGAGCGTACGACTATATTGGGAGATCGTTATGGCACGCGCACTGATTACAGGTATTACGGGTCAAGACGGTCGCCATCTTGCCGAATTTCTACACCAGAAGGGTTACGAAGTTTTTGGCTTAGTTAAGGGTCAAAACAATCCGAAAGCCGAGTCGATTCGCGATGAGTTTTCGTATGTGCAACTTGTACCAGGCGATCTTGCCGATTTTTCCAGCCTGGTTAGTGCCTTAGAAATGTCGCAACCGGACGAGGTCTACAACCTCGGTGCAATTTCGTTTGTGGCGATGTCGTTTAATCAGGCCGAACTCACTGGAAACATCACTGGTCTTGGTGTGTTGCGGATGCTTGAAGCAATTCGATTAGTTGGAGGAGCGAAAAAGAATCCAATTCGTTTTTATCAGGCTTCGTCATCTGAGATGTTTGGCAAAGTTCGTGAAACACCGCAAACCGAACTCACACCATTTCATCCGCGCTCGCCATACGGCGTGGCAAAGGTTTTCGCACATGACATTACGGTCAACTATCGCGAAAGTTATGACATGTTTGCCTGCTCGGGAATCTTGTTTAACCACGAAGGACCGCGTCGCGGACTCGAGTTTGTTTCGCGAAAAATAACTAATTCTGTGGCGCGAATTAAGCTTGGCCTACAGAGCGAACTTGTGCTCGGCAATCTAGAAGCCAAACGCGACTGGGGATTTGCTGGCGACTATGTAGAAGCAATGTGGATGATGTTGCAACAACCACTTCCAGATGATTTTGTTGTCGCCACAGGTAAGGCGCATTCGATTGAACAATTACTCGAATTGGCTTTTAACGCCGCAGATCTTGGCGATTGGCGACAATTTGTGCGTCAAGATCAAAGATTTTTTCGTCCTGCAGAAGTTGATTTACTTATCGGCGATGCAACAAAAGCAAAAACAATACTTGGGTGGCAGCCAAAAGTTGATTTCACGACGCTAATTGAGATGATGGTGCGTCACGACATCGATTACGAGTCAAAGCGGATTCGATAAACAGCGCAACTGAGAACGCAGACTTGTCGCAAAAGAAATCAATCCAACTAGCGAACTCACAACTAATGCAATTTCGACACGTAAGTAGAGATCGTCACTTGTAAGCCAGGCTGTCAAAATGTACGCCGCAAACGCCAGTGTCCAGCCAAGAGTCACATGCTTGTGTCCGCTTAGAGCAATGACTGCTTGGGCAATTGCCTGGGCCAACATGTAAAGCGCGCTGGCAATTGCCAGCAGAGTGAGTGTGCGACGATCGATCCCGCCACCATAGATAAGGTCTAACACCGTTGGACCGATCGTGAATGCGCCTACCACGCCGAGCGCACCAACGCCAATTACTAAGACGACAAGTTTTCGGAAGCCCGAGCGAAACTCATTGAAGTCTCCTCGCGCTGCCAGCCGAGCGAGTCTTGGTAAAAGTGCGGCTTGCACTGCCTGAAATAAAAACAGCGGCATGCGAGTTATTAACACTGCGTTGCCGAATTGCGTGACATGCTCTGCAGGAGTGGCACCGCCAAGCAAGTCAACTGTGATTGGCCCAGCGTTTACTAAGGCGGCAGCGAAAATTGACCCACCAAGCAACCAACCAAGATTAGGTGTTATCTCAGCCCACGTTGCCGCAGGTCCGTCTTGCACTCGCAACTGACCTGAGCCGACCACGATTAGCACCCCGATAATCGGCGTGATCGCAATAGTTAGTGCGTAGGCACCAAGTTGAGTTACGCCCATAATTAGTAGCACTGAGCACGCCACGACCCGAATCGCGCCATCTGCGCCGACAATAAACCCGTACGAAGTAAATTTTCCAAGTCCAGAGCAGAGTCCTTTGGTTAGATAGTTCGCACCATATGTTGCGAGTGCTATCGCCAGACTGACGGTGACGATGCCGTAACCATCGAAAAGGTTGTTGTTAACAACTGGTGCAAGTGCGACGATGAGTGCAATCAAACCTATAACTATCCCAACGCACATCAGAATAACTTTTTTGACAATTGGTCCGGAGCCTTGACCGAGTTCGCGGCGGTGGGCAATTGCGCGGCTAATCTCCTGCTCAACTGGTAAAAAGAAACCAGGTGCGAGTGCGAACATTACGAACCACAGTGACACAAGTGGCTTGAATCCATCTTGACCAAGTGCCTGCTGACCGATTTTAAAAAATGCGTAAATCGCGAGACCAGCAATTATCAATCCAATACCAATAGAAATTGTTCCCTCAGGTAGCGTGGAGCGTTTTTTTGCTGCGTCTAATGACAAATTTTCAGGATGTTGCGACATTTATAGCGAGTTTAGTAGTTAGCAGTTACTGGTTAGCAGTTAGTAGTTGGTAGTTAGCAATTGGCACGTCTGAATGAATTCGCGCCACAACCGAGATTAAGAGTCGCAAGTAGTCTTATTGCATCGTGAGCAACGCTGATTTAGATGTATTCCAACCCGAGGTGACCAACCCGCCACCGTTAGTTACGGCAATGGTTGTGCATCAGCCAGGGTCTTGGTTTGACGAAGTGCTATTGGCACTCGCAAGTCAGGACTATCCGACCGTGCGCAATGTGTTTTTTCTCACCACGCCGATTATCAATGCGCTCCCAGACACCTCAGCGGCACAGTTGCTATCGCGAAAAATTGAGGCGGTATTGCCGAATGCAATTGTGCGAATTGTTGAGGGCAACCCAGGCTTTGGTCCGCTTATAAATGAGATACAACGCATCGTCGAAGGGGATAGCGGATTTTTCTGTGTGATGCACGACGATGTTGCACTCCAGCCATCAACTTTGCGTTTACTTGTACAAGAACTGTTTGTCTCCAACGCTGGCGTAGTTGGTCCGAAACTCGTGCAATGGAATAATCCTGCTTTGTTGCAATCAGTTGGTTATGGAATAGATCGTTGCGGCGAGGTTGATCCGCTTATCGAACCCAACGAACGTGATCAAGAACAACATGATTCGGTGCGCGATATTTTCTTCGTTAGTTCGGCGTGCATGCTTGTGCGCGCCGACATTTTTCGAGAACTGAACGGATTCTGCCAGGAG
>JABMNW010000161.1 GCA_013204455.1 Acidimicrobiaceae bacterium | reverse complement strand
TTGCCCATGTGGCTTTTAACTCAACTGGGCTGCTACTCGTTGCATTCCTGTGATGATCTAATAGCGTATTGAGATTATGAAGATTGCGACCGTAAAGGGTGTGTTTAGTCGACGCCTGAATGCACAGCAGATCATTTCGTTGGTTGTTGTTGCCGGTTCGACTTTGATGTTGTTTCTGACATTGCATCCAGAACTAATTTTTAGGAACAACACGCCGACCGGTGGCGACATGGGCGCTCATGTTTATGGTCCAGCGTTTCTACGCGATTCCTTGCTCCCAAATTTTCGATTGAATGGTTGGAGCAACGATTGGTACGCCGGATTTCCGATGTACCGGTTTTATATGTTGATCCCTGCACTAGCTGTACTCGTCGTGGATTTAATTACGCCATATGGCGTTGCCCTAAAAGTAATTGCTGTAATCGGCATTTTGACTTTGCCAGTTTGCACGTGGTTGTTTGGTAAATTCGCCCGCTTTGCGTTTCCAATTCCAGAACTATTGACGCTTGCATCTCTCGTATTTCTCTATGACGAGAGTTTCACGATCTATGGGGGCAACATTGCTTCAACAATGGCTGGGGAGTTTTCGTTTTCAATCGCGCTTTCGCTGGCGATGCTAACTTTCGGATTATTTATCAGGGCGATGAACGAACACCGAGGTCGCATGGTCGCGAGTGTTGTGCTTGCACTCAGCGCACTTAGTCACGGCATCGTGTTGTTGTTCGTTTTTGGTGGTGTGATTTTAATCGCAGCGCTGTGGATGAATCGTCGAAATCTAAATACCGCTTTAATAATTACAGGTACGGCAATTTTGTTGTCGGCGTTTTGGGTTGTGCCGTTTCTGACAAGCCATGCGTTTATGACCGACATGAAGTACGAGCCACGTCCGAGTGGTGCGACCGATTCATTCTGGAGCATGTTCTTTCCGTTGTCGGTGTATTGGAATATTTTCATAACTTTTTTTGCTGTTGTCGGATTCGCTGTTTGTGTCTTACGACGAGTTCGAGTCGGTATTTGGATGGGTGTCTATTGCGCAATACTCGTTGTGGGTGTTTTCATCGGGCGTGAGAGTCTTCCCGTAATTGGTCTTTTATGGAACCCGCGACTTTTACCGTTTCTTTATTTGCTGCGTTACATGCTGATGATGATCGGTATCTACGAGTTCGTTATTGGCGTCGTGCGTTTCTACCAATTAGAACGGCTCGCTAGCCGGGCGTTAGCACAACAGAATCAAGAACCATTAGTGCCTTTGGTCTCGTTGCGCGAGGGTTCACGTTTTGGTATTTCTTGGATCGCGATCATGGCTCTATTAGTCGTCGGCATTATTGGTTTTAGATTTCAAGAGCTACCTCTTAGTAAACTAGTTACAAACTCATCAGGCGAGACGCAATATCAGTGGGGTCCACTAAAAACAAAATTATCCAACGATGGATTTGTCGACGGTTGGGCGCGCTGGAACTTCTCTGGATATGAAGGCAAGAGCGCATACGCCGAATATCGGGATGTTGTTGAAACAATGAAAAATCTTGGCGAAGATTCTGCTTATGGTTGTGGTCGTGCGCTTTGGGAGAACAACGGTGAACTAAATAAATATGGCACGACCATGGCTCTAATGTTGTTGCCGCATTGGACAAAAGGTTGCATCGGATCGATGGAGGGATTAAATTTCGAGGCCGCAGGCACAACGCCGTATCACTTCATCACCGCGGCTGCAATGTCCAAGCGCAGCAGCAACCCTGTGCGCGAATTACGGTACGACGACAACAACGCTGGTCTTGGTGTGCGCTATCTACAAGAACTTGGTGTGCGTTACTACATGGCGTTTACGCCAGAGGCGATCGATCAGGCAAAGTCGCAATCTGCGCTTGTCGAAGTTGCACAAAGTGGACCATGGGTGATTTATCAAGTCGCCAACAGCGATCTTGTTGTGTCGTTAGCAACTCAGCCAGTGGTTGCAAAAAACAGTTCTGGTGATCCAAAAGAGCGTTGGTTAGAGATTGGCACGAGTTGGTTTCAACATCCAGAAGACTGGGCGGCGATTCCTGTTGCTGATGGGCCAAAATCTTGGCAACGAATTGATGTGACGGTAGATATGACTCGTCGACAAGGCGAGCCTGGCGACTCGGGTCGCCGTGTCGACATTGTTATACCGAGTCAGCCGATTGAGGTTGTGGCGAGTGACCCAGTACAAGTATCTAATGTCGTACTTGACGACTCTGCGATCTCGTTTAGTGTCGACAAAATTGGTACACCAATTCTTGTGCGGATGAGCTACTTTCCGAATTGGAAGGTGTCAGGTGCCACTGGTCCGTATCGCGTTGCGCCAAACATGATGGTCGTTGTACCAACACAATTGGATGTGAAACTTCATTTCGGCTACACAAAATTGGATATATTCGCTAATTTGCTGACTGTGATTGGGATTGCAATTTTGTTAGTGCGCTGGCGTCGTCGCACCGTAGTCGCGAAGTAGCATCTGCTCTCGTGCCAGACCTTGACGCGATTGTTAAGGCCTACGACATTCGAGGCACGGTCCCGGACCAACTCGACACCCAAGCAGCCCACGCACTTGGTGTGGCGTTTGCAAAATTTTCCAATGCAAAATTGATCGTCGTTGCTCATGACATGCGTCCAAGCGGGCCAGATCTGGCCAACGCATTTCAAACAGGAATAACGCAACAAGGAGTCGATGTAATTAATCTCGGTCTTGCCAGCACCGACATGCTTTATTTTGCGTC
>JABMNW010000160.1 GCA_013204455.1 Acidimicrobiaceae bacterium | reverse complement strand
GATCCACTCGACACGTTTATGACGTGGATTCGAGTCGAGCAGGGCAGATCACTCAACACACTCACCGCTTATGAGCGGGATCTAAATAGTTATTTGATTTGGTTGACTAAGCAAAAAGTCACAATGACCACGGCATCAGTTCAACACCTCGAACGCTTTGTTGCTTTTCTGCGAGCAAGTGGCAAGGCGCCGAAGTCGGTTGCCCGTCATTTTGCGGCGGTGCGCGTGTTCCATCGCTATCTATCGCAAGAGGGCATCCGCAGTGATAACCCAGCCGCTCAGGTGGATGGCGTGAAAGTACCAAGCAGTTTGCCAAAGGCTCTGGCCGAAGAAGATGTTGCACGACTGCTCAATGCTGTAACTGGTGTGGATTCGTTTGCGCGGCGAGATCGAGCACTACTTGAGTTTCTGTATGCAACTGGAGCGCGGGTTGCTGAAGTTTGTGGCCTGTCGATGGGCGACATTGACATGCAAGATTCGCTTGTCCGACTATTTGGCAAAGGCGCGAAGGAACGGATTGTGCCATTTGGGCGACCATGTCATGCGGCGCTCACGGATTACTTTGATCTAGGCGGTAGGCCGACACTTGTCCCAGATCGTTGGGCATCGCGCGAAGATAGTGACTCGGTATTTCTTGGGGTACACGGAACTCGACTATCGCGTCAAGCAGCATGGACGATAGTGCGCAAATACGGCGAGATCGCAAAAATTAAAAAACTTTCACCACATGCTTTACGACATTCATGTGCCACACACATGTTGGTGCATGGAGCCGATTTACGAGTTGTACAAGAACTACTTGGGCATGCATCGGTAAGTACAACCCAGATCTATACCAAAGTTGATAATCACGTGCTCTGGGAGATGTACCGCGAGGCTCATCCTCGCGCGCAAATTAAGTCATGACTAGCCGCATTCGTCATTTGGTTAGACGTTTTTTCGGCGCATTATCACGATCCACTCCGAACAGTCAAGAGCTTGGAGAAGTCCAAAATATATTGACAAAAGTTGAGTTCGAATTATGGAGCAAAATGCAACCAATGGATCAGCGTCATAGCATCGAAGTTACGCTTCGATTCAAGGCGATTCGCCCCGAAGCATCAATACCTGAAGTGCGAGCCGCTTTATTGCACGATGTCGGAAAGATCCCATCGAGTCTTGGTGTTTTAGCGCGAGTCTTAGCCACAGTTGTTGGAAAGCGTGGACAAAAATTTACCGCATATCACGATCACCAGCGACTTGGTGGCGAGATGCTCGAAGAAATTTCGAGTGATCCGTTCACGGTGAAGTTAGTCCGGGGCACCAATAACACCGGCACCGATATAAACATCGCGGAAACTTTGCTGGCACTAAAACGCGCCGATGATCTCGTTACTTAGATTCGAGCAGGCCGATTGCGCGATGCGCCCGAGATAAAGTTGCACTAGCAACTTCTCGCGCCCGAATGTTGCCTTTATGCAGCATCCTCATTAGCTCGCCTCTGTCACTTAGTAGTTCGTGGTAACGAAGTTGTATCGGCTCGAGCATTGCAATTACTGCTTGTGCACTGGCAGACTTTAGTTCGCCATACTTCGTGTATGTCTCTGCTGCTTTTTGCGGGTTTGTGCCGGTCGCCGCAGCCAAAATCTCGAGCAAATTAGAAACGCCAGGTTTGCGTTCGCGGTCGAAAACAACTTCGGTCTCGCTGTCGGTAACCGCGCGCTTAAACTTCTTCTCAATTATTGCCGGCTGATCAAGTAGATAAATCACGCCCGAGTCATCTGCACCAGATTTGGACATCTTTGATGTCGGATTAAGCAAATCCATAACGCGAGCACCGCTCGCAGGTGTTACCGCTTCGGGGATCACAAATGTTTCGCCGAACCGATGATTGAAGCGCATCGCGATATCACGAGTAATTTCGATATGTTGGCGCTGGTCATCGCCGACAGGCACCTCGTTCGCGTCGTAAAGCAGAATATCGGCAGCCTGTAACGCTGGATATGTAAACAGGCCGGCAGATACAAACTCGGCTTCACGCTTGGCGGATTTATCTTTGAATTGGGTCATTCGACTTAGTTCGCCAAATGAAACAGTGCACTCCATAATCCAGCCCATTTGGCTGTGCTCCGGGATGTGACTTTGCACAAACACTGTCGCTACGTCTGGGTCTAGACCGACCGCGAACAGTACCGCTGCCAGTTGCAAAGTGTTGTTGCCGATCACACCAGGTATTTGGGTGACGGTAAGCGCGTGCAGATCGACGATTCCATGGAAGACGTCAGCCGAATGCTGTCCTGAAACCCAATTGCGCAGGGCGCCAAGGTAGTTGCCGAGGTGCACGTCGCCAGTGGGTTGGATGCAGGACAGCACTCTTGTCACGCGGCAACCTTACTTGCCACCATTGGTTGGCAGGGGGAGGTAATCTCGCAGGTGATGAAATACGCAGTTTCCACCCCGACGTTTGAGGGTCCATTCGAACTGTTGTTGCACTTGATTCTTAGACAAGAAGTAGATATTCACGAGGTCTCGTTGTCCAACATCATTACGGCCTATCTCGAAGAAGTAAGGCATATGAAGGTGATCGATTTAGATCTCGCTACCGAATTTTTGTTGATTGCCGCAACTCTGATCGAGCTAAAAACGCGACGATTGTTGCCCGGCAAGGACGATGGTGATCTGGATGAAGAACTCGCACTTTGGGAAGAACGAGATTTGTTGTTGGCTCGGCTTCTTGATTGTAAAACCTTTAAAGATGTCGCCTCGGTGTTTAGCGATCTAGTCAGTCGTGCCGATTTAAGTTTCCCACGCATGGCCGGGCCCGACGAGAGTTTCGCTGCATTGATGCCAGATCTATTGGAAGGTGTCAGCCCTCTGCGATTACAGCGGGCGTTTTTACGAGCAGCGGCGCCAAAACCACCAACAGTTATTGGTCTCGAACACGTTGCACCAATTCGTGCCAGTGTTGCCGAAGCGTTAGTAACTGTTACGGAGCAAATTCGCCAAGAGGGTCGAATAACATTTCGTCGACTCGTGGCTGGAATCAGTGACAGAATCGAAATTGTCGTTAGGTTCTTAGCGATTCTAGAACTCTATAAACAGGGCAGAGTAGAACTCGACCAAATAGAACGATTTGGCGAAATCGAAGTCATTTGGCAAGAAAGAGAATCTAGCGAAACTGACGAAGTCGCAATTGACAACTACGAAGGATGATCTACAACTATGCAAAATGAAATCTTTGATGAGAGTACCGGCCAGAACATTTCTGGCCAGGAGATGTCTAATTTGGATCCCGAAATAGTCCGCGCACTTGAGGCAATTTTGCTCGTGGCGATGGAGCCAGTCGCCCCGGCTTTATTGGCGCAACTATTGGAGATACCGATGACAACAGTTGAGGCACTTTGCGAAAGACTTGCGGCAACATACGAAGATGCTGGTCATGGATTTCAACTTGTCAAAGTAGCGGGGGGTTTTCGCTTTCAATCACATCCCGAGTTAGCGGCATATGTCGAGCGATTTGTCCTAGACGGCCAGCAGGCACGTGTTTCATCTGCGGCGCTCGAGACACTTGCAATCATTGCCTATAAACAGCCACTATCGCGCTCGCAAATTGCAGCGATCCGTGGTGTTGATCCAGAGGCGGTAATTCGTACGTTGCAAAATCGCGGTTACATCACCGAAGTAGATCGCGACGACGGACCTGGTCAAGCGGTGATGTTTGGAACTACGCCTTTATTCCTTGAACGCCTCGGTATCGCTTCGATCGACAACTTGCCATCAATTGCCGACTTCGTTCCGGATGCCAGTGTTGTTGAAGCACTCGAGCGCGGTTTACGCGTCGTGTCAGACGACCCACTGGTCCCCGAAACTTAGAGCATGGACAACGATGCAACGCTTAATGCTGAAGGCGATCGCTTGCAAAAAGTTTTAGCGAAAACTGGTTGGGGCTCGCGTCGCGAATGCGAAATATTGATTGAAGAAGGTCGTGTTCGTGTTAACGGTGAAGTTGCCGTGCTTGGTCGACGGGTAAAAGTAGAAAGCGATTCTGTTGAGGTTGACGGCGTGACAATTGGCGTCTCGCCAGGGCTTGTCTATTACTTGTTGAACAAGCCGATCGATGTGATCACGACCGCCAAAGACACCCATGGTCGACAAACTGTGATCGAATTAGTGCCGTCTATGCCAAGAGTTTTTCCGGTCGGGCGACTAGACGCCGAAACTGAAGGTCTGATTTTGATGACTAATGATGGCGATCTTGGGCATCGCCTGACACATCCAAGTTTTGGAATCGAAAAAGAATATCTTGCCCATGTCGGCTGTGCCGAAACTGGCGTTAGCGAATCGGCACTAAGAAAACTTCGCGACGGGATCGAACTTGACGATGGTCTCACGGCGCCAGCACAAGTTGGGCAGTTGCAACCGGGTGTGTTGCGAATCATCATTCATGAGGGTCGCAATCGTCAGATTCGTCGAATGTGTGAAGCGGTTGGTCACCCAGTTGAGCGCTTAGTGCGTGTGCGAATTGGACCGTTGATTGATCGCACTCTCGCACCGGGAACATGGCGGTCGCTGACTGTGGCCGAGGTCGTAATGCTAAATCAAGCCACAGCAAACTAGTGCACAGGTAGAATTTAAGAGTGGTTATGCGTCGCGCAAATGTTCTTGGACTTGGTCTAATCGGGGGATCACTTGCCTTGGCTTTAACCAAGAACGGTTTTTACGTGACTGGTAGTGACGAAAATCTACAAACGACAAACACCGCTCTTGAGCGCGAGATTATTCAAGCGATTGGCATTGACCCTCAGGCCGAAATTAGTTTCATTGCCACGCCAGTTACATCGATTCCAACACAAGCCAAATTTGCTTTGGAAAATACAATAGGTATCGTTACCGATGTTGGGGGTGTAAAAGCATCGGTAGTCAGTGCAATCGATGATTCAAGATTTATTGGTGGGCATCCAATGGCAGGAAGTGAACTTGCCGGACTTGACGGTGCCGATGAAACGCTTTTCGAAGGAGCCGTGTGGGTGCTAACGCCATCCGAGTCATCTGCTGACGAAACGTTTGAAAAACTCGCAAAAATAATTACGATGCTTGGCGCAGAGGTCGTGGTTTTGGATGCGCAACGACATGATCGATTGGTTGCTATTGTCAGTCATCTACCTCACCTGACGGCGGCAACGCTGATGGGACTTGCCCATGTCGCAGCCGAGGAGCATGTCGCTGTGTTACGTCTTGCCGCGGGGGGGTTTCGCGACATGACTCGCGTCGCATCAGGTCAGCCACAGATTTGGATTGATATTTGCCGTGAGAATCGCAGCGCAATTTTGGATGCGCTTGACGGAATGATCGCCGGGCTCAGCGAGATGCGTAGCGTGGTCGAAATACAAGACACCAGCGAATTGCTATCGCGCCTGCAAACCGCACGCACCGCACGCGCCAACCTGCCTGGTCGGGTACACGAACTTATGGATGTTTGCGAGATTCGCGTACCAATCCCTGACCGTTCAGGGGCAGCAGCGGAAATATTCACCCTCGCTGCCGACTTGGGCGTCAACATCGCCAACTTTGAAGTTTCGCATTCGGTTGAGGGTGATCGTGGTGTGCTTGTCTTGGTGATCGATAAAGCAATTGCCGAGATGTTTCGCGGTGGACTCATGGCTCGCAAGTTTCGTCCGACGATTCAACAGATCTCATGACCGTTGTCGGTGGCGACATAGTAATTCAGGTTCCGGGGTCTAAATCAATCGCCAACCGAGCGTTAATTTGTGCCGCGCTGGCGAGTGGTGAATCTGTAATTACCAACAGCGCACCGGGCGACGACACCGAGGCAATGATTGATTCATTGATGCGCATGGGTGTGGCAATTAAAGTAAACGGAACAACCGTGACCGTTGGCGGTGGACTCGACCTAGACAATTCTGCGCCAGTGATATTGCAGACTCGTCTTGGCGGTACTACCTCGAGGTTTCTCACAGCACTTGGGTCACTTCGCTCGGGCCTTACAACCATCGACGGCGATCAAGCATTGCGTTCACGTCCGATGGCAGGATTGCACGATGCGCTCTCATTACTAGGTGCGTCGGTCCACGGACTTGGCAGTCCCGGACATTTACCCGTGACTGTGCAACGCGGGTCGTCTTGGCAATCACGCATTGCGATTGACGCCAGCACATCAAGTCAGTTCACGAGTTCGATAATGATGATTGCGCCGTATTTTCCAAGCGGTCTCGAAATTGAGTTGTACGGTGATGTTATCTCGCGCGGCTATTTAGATATGACGATTGCTGTGATGCGCACATTTGGTGCTCGCGCCGAGATATCCGAGAACGTGATTTGGATTGCGCCATCTAGATATCAGCCAGCGAACTATCTAGTTGAACCAGATGCGACTTCGGCGTCTTACCCGGGTGGGGCGGTGGCGATTGCCGGCGGGCGAGTGACGGTTAGCGGACTAACTCGAAATAGTTTGCAGCGCGATGTTGAATTCTTCGATATTTTGGCGCAGATGGGCTGTGAAATTCGTCAAACAGTGCGCGGTATCGAGATCAGTCGTTTAGCTGGCACGGCACTCAGAGGCGTGGATGTGGATATGTCACAAATCAGCGATTGCGTGCCAACGCTCGCGGTTATTGCACTGTTCGCAGATTCACCGACAATGATTCGCGGCGTTGGGTTTATTCGCACCAAAGAGAGCGATCGAATTGGTGACTTGGCGACAGAATTGCGGAGCCTTGGTGCCGATATAGAAGAGAACACTGATGGCCTAACAATTGTGCCGATGCCGTTGCATTCTGCAAGCCTTGCGACGCACGACGACCATCGTTTGGCGATGGCATTCGCACTAGTTGGACTTCGCGTTGGGGGAGTGATAGTCACCGACACGGAGGTCGTGGCAAAAAGCTGGCCAAACTATTTTGTCGACATGGCAAAAGTCATAGATAGTTGAACGAATAAACGCAAGTGAGTCCCGTGATGTTCTATAATCTAGTTTCAGTTTTAAAGGAGCCAAGGATTGACCTCAGAGCGCGAAATAATGACCTGGGAGTCTTTTGGGGTTGCGAGTCGAGAACTTGCGATCATGGTGGCAGAGGACGGATACGAGCCAGATATTATTTTGGCGATCGCCCGCGGTGGATTGATGGCGGCTGGCGCACTCGGGTATGC
Source organism: Acidimicrobiaceae bacterium (assembly GCA_013204455.1). Lineage (GTDB taxonomy): Bacteria > Actinomycetota > Acidimicrobiia > Acidimicrobiales > Ilumatobacteraceae > BACL27. Next base: position 4,715 of record JABMNW010000160.1, on the reverse strand, counting down.
GCTTTCAGTAAAAAACACCTACACGTTAAATGTTGAGTTCTATACCGGCGTGGATGAGCGATTGCCGATACCAATTGTGCTTCCACCAGTGCCGAGCCTAGTTGATCTTAAAGATTCACAAATTTTAATTGTTGATGACGTCGCCGACACTGGCCACACACTTAAGTTAGTAAATGATTTTTGCCACGGCCAAGTAAAAGAATCACGAATTGCAGTGCTTTACGAAAAGTCTCATTCAATTGTCAAGTGTGAATATGTTTGGAAAATGACAGATCAGTGGATCAACTTTCCTTGGAGTGACCAATTACCAGTCGCAAAGCGCAAATTTAATGTCCGTGACGCATGACGAATACGGTTCGTAGGCTTGGTGATCTTCGAGCTCCAGATGTCGCCAATAGAATAACGTCTCGCTCAATTTTTGTTCAGCCGCTCGGCGCGATCGAACAACACGGTCCGCATCTACCACTTAGTACAGACGAAGTAGTGGCTACATCTGTTGCACAAGCAACAGTCGAATTAGTTGGCGAACAACTTGACGTCTGGCTTTTGCCAACACTGTCGTACACGAAATCAAACGAACACGCTTGGGCCCCAGGGACCATTTGGCTGTCGGCAACCACAATGCTGAGTGTGCTTGACGACATCGGGCGTTGTATTTCGCTTACGAATGCGAAAAAACTTGTGTTTCTCAACGGTCATGGGGGCAACTCGGCGTTGCTAAATGTGGTTAACCGTGAATTACGTCTTAATTACGGTCTGCAAACCTTTACCGCGCATCCGTCAATGCCGCCAGATCAAGGCGGACCGTCGGCCCAAAGCGAACTCGGCATGGGAATCCACGGCGGAACTGACGAGACTTCGCTGATGTTGCATCTGCGTAGCGACTTGGTTGATATGTCAAAAGTGGTACGCCGAGTGCCAGAGAAGTTGGCACTTAACAAGCATGTCCGATTTGGCGGAACAGTAAGTTTTGGCTGGTTATCGAATGATTTCTTTGTCGACGGTCATATCGGCGACCCAACTCATGCCACAGCCGAACTAGGCGAGCGGATGTTTGCTTCGGCTGTGAAAAACTTTGCCGAGGCGCTCGCCGAAATTTCTACTTTTAATTTCGGTAAATAGACCGCGCGACTCCATCCTTGAAATGACGCTCGGGGAGTGTTTCCACTCCCCGAGCATATGTACAAACTTTTAATTAAGGAAGTGCAATTGTCGGGTCAATGAACTCGTTGGTTACGAGATCGCCAGCGGTTAGTCCGTCCTTCAATTTTGCACCAATTGATGCATACACCGGTACAGCAACGGCGATGAACGAAGTGACTCGATCCATATCGAAACTGCCCAATGTCCCATCAGGGCTATTGGCAATCAATTTGTTCGAAAGTGCAAGTTCAACTCCAGCAGTGGCCTGACCGGCATCGTAGATCCACCCGTTGTTGAACTGGATAACGAGATCCAAGATGAGGGTGTTTGTCTTTGCTGGATCAGTCACAAAGTCCACTTGTGCTTGCTGAATCATTGGCACCAACAGTTTGAGACACTCCGTATTTGCCGCGATGTTGGCCGGCGTTCCGCCAAGAGATTGGGCGTATGCAGTCCAACCTGCATCGTGGATCGTCTGATAGGCGACTGGTTTTGCCCAGTCAGTTAGTACCGTTTCGTAGTAGTAAGGCTCGGAAGAGGCAAAACCTTGCTGAGCAGCCTTCCCACCATCAGCCACGAAATTGGCTGGCGTGCCGTCATAAGTTCCATCCACCTGTTTGATGTCGAGGATGCCCGTCGAGGTGAGATATTCCATGTAGGACGCGCCACCGAAATAACGAACCTTGGCGCCGGTTGCCTTAAGGTCGGCAATCGTCTTTACATTTGGATAAGTTGCTGGGTCCCACATAATTATCTGCGGGCTGATATTGAATGGTGCGACAACCGACATGGTTGGGAACTCGCCAGAGTCCTGCACGGCAGTATCGGTGTAAACGAATCCAAGTAAAATTGATGGATCCTGATACATCAGCGATGTTGGTGAGTTGAACCCAACGGCTGGTCCACCGGAACGTACTTGAATCTTCACGCCCGTATCAACCCCGGATGCTACGAGTGGTCCCGTTACGCGAACACCCGCGGCGTCTACTTCATAGCCGTCGCCGATCAACTGATAAACGAATCCATGTTCGATTTCTGGGTTCCAGTCGGTCTGAATTGTCACGACGTCAGGACAGATACCGGCAAGCGAAACGCCAGCAACTGGTGCTGTGGTTTCGTCTGTTGGTGCCAAGGTCTCTGCAGTTGTATCTGTGGTCGACGCGCTATCGCTTCCGCCGCAAGCGGCAAGAGTTACCAAGCACAACACTCCAATAAAAGCAGTTAATTTTCTTCGCATCAGTTGTTCTCCTATTTTGGTCTGGGGTTATCAGTTATTATGGCTGACTTTTCTGGATCTCGCTGATATTTTTACTTTTAATCAAGATGTCGTTAGCGACCTCTCGTAGTCGTATGCCACTTGCCGATGGCTTGCTTCGCGAGCAGGCCGAACAAGATAAACACAACCAAACCGAAAATGCTGGCAAGAATAATCGAGGCGATCAATTCTGCGCCCCAAAGGCGACTGCGGTAGATGTCGATTTGTGCACCGATTCCGACAACGCCGCCTCGTCGAAAGTAGAAATCGCCAACAACGGCACCAATAACGGACAGACCCGCCGAGATGCGCAACCCGACAAAAATATTGGGCATTGCGGCTGGAAACTGCAATTTGACTAATCGTGTGAACTTGCTTGCTTTGTGCAGAGTAAAGAGTTCGTGCTGGCTTTTGTCGACCGACAACAAGCCGAACAATGTGTTATTAACAATCGGGAAGAATGCAATTAGAACTACAACAAGTATTCGTTGTACTCGGACGCCATCGATCAGTGCTCGAATTAGGGGCGTCATCGCCAAAATTGGCGCTGATTGCAATGCCACCAGGTACGGCCACGTAGCACGTTCGATCCAGCGACGTGTAGCCATAAGTGTGGCCAGAGTTGTACCAATTACAATTGTTAAGAACAGCCCGGAAATTGCGATCTTGATTGAATCCCATAATGAAAGCAGAATTGGGCGCAACCCTCGTTGCGTGCCTGCTGACCACGTCAAAAATCCTTCATTTACGACGCGATGTGGTGTTGGTAACAGGAAGCGTTTTTGAGGCGGAAGGATTTTCGTCGAAAGTAAATACCAGAATCCGATGAACAGCACGAGCACGATCGTTGGACCCGCAAAATCGCTGACGCGTGTTTTGTCCACATCGTCGCGTGGTGTGTCTTCAACTCGCAAACTTGGCGGAGCGGATTGGTCGCCATTATCCGTAATGTTTATGCCAACTGAGGCGGTCATACGAGTGCACCACGCAGTGACCGCGAAACTTCACCACACAACTTGGCAAATGCTGGCTCGTAACGCAATGAATGTGCCCGCGGATATGCAAATGGCACGTCAAAACTGGCAACAATTGTTCCTGGGCGTGCGGACATCACTAAAACCTTGGTTGACATGTAGACGGCCTCAGAAATTGAATGCGTAATAAACAGCGCAGCGAAACCTTCGAGTTGGAAAAGTTGCAGTAACTCATCGTTTAATCGTTCTCGAGTGATTTCATCCAATGCACCAAATGGTTCATCGAACAGAAATACTCGAGGTTTCATTACCAGAGATCGGGCCAATGATGCCCGCATTCGCATCCCACCCGATAACTGTCGTGGATACTTTTCTTCGAAGCCCGTAAGGCCCACCAGATCGATTGCGTTCTGCGCTAATCGTCTGCGTTCAACTTTAGGAATTCTGTGCAGTTCGGCAATGATCTCGATATTCCGTCGCACAGTTCGCCAAGGTAAAAGTGTCGCGTCTTGGAACACATAACCGATGCTGTCGCGATTCACAACACACGAGCCTTGTGTCTCGGATTCAAGATTAGATGCGATACGTAATAAAGTTGATTTGCCACATCCAGATGGCCCAACGACGGTGACGAATTCTCCAGGGGAGACATCAAATGAAACACCAGATAATGCTTGTGTGCCATCGCCAAACGTCATGCCGACATTTTTGAACCCGAGCGCTTCAGCCACACAGGGATAATAGTTGATTCGAGTTAGCAGAGTTGACTAGTAATCATCCAATGTGAGTAATTCGGCCAAGATGCATTACCAGAGTCCGCGGGGGAGAAAGAGCAATTGCTTCGCGTATCGATGTCGATGGGGTCAGCATCAGATCGGCTAGCGCGCCAACAACTGGACCGGATTCACCGAGACCAATTACTTTACGCGCGACGCAAGAAACGGCGTCAAAAGCGTCTTGCGGTAATTGGTGCGCGGTAAGTATCAACAGGGCTGCACTCTCGAGTGGATCTCCGCGACCAATTGGATTGAACGGATCCTGTAAATTGTCAGCACCAGCAGCCACCAATACGCCGGCCTCTCTCAATGCCTTGATTGCTGTAAGTCCGCGGGGCGTTGCAGTTTGCTGATCACGTCCTTGCAGAAATAAATTAGTATGCGGCAAAGTAACTACACCAATTTTTGCCGTTGCAACTAATTCGCTGATCCGTTGTTGATCGGCATAACTCAGCATTCCAAGGCTGACACAATGGCTAGCCGTAACTAGGTACTCAAATCCAGTGGCGATAATTCGTTGGGCTAAATCTTCAAGCGAAACTCGGGTTGCATCGGTGTGTTCATCAG
>JABMNW010000008.1 GCA_013204455.1 Acidimicrobiaceae bacterium | reverse complement strand
GTGGGCGAGGGGGGACTTGAACCCCCACGTCCTTACGAACACTGGCACCTGAAGCCAGCGCGTCTGCCATTTCGCCACTCGCCCGAATGGACTATTGACCCTAACAGTTATGCCCAGTCATGTGGCGTAGAATTGCTCCATGTTTGCGCGTGCATACAGCTCTGCAATCAGACCAATTGCGCTTGGAAGGCGCCTGCTTGGCCTGATTGACGAGCTAAACCATCAGGCGTCAATCCCCCAGAGTTACCTGATCAATCTCCATGCCGACGATCGTCAAGCATTTCAAGATGTCGAGCCATATTTAGTACGCGAACTGGCAGAGGCTGTGACACAACACGCCGAGCAAAAGGGGTACAAGCATGATGGCCCGATCTCAGTTGTATTGGCGTTAAGTGACACTGTCACAAAGGGCACCTTTCTGATTTTTCCCGAGACGGCTGTGACCCAAGCGAGTGTGCTGGAGAACTCGACTCAACAGCCAGCACAGATTATTGCAGCAACACCACAGATCGTGAACACGGTTTTAGTTTTAACGACCGGAGAACGAGTCTTACTTGATGGCGAGACAATCAAGGTTGGCCGACAAGCAACATGTCGCGTCGCATTCGACGACAGCAATGTAAGTCGAGAGCACGCTCAACTACGTCGCGGTCCAGATGGATGGATGATTTTAGATCTTGGCAGTACTAACGGCACACAAATTAACGGTATAAAAATCTCTGACGAACAATTACTCGTCAATGGTGACGAAATCGCCTTCGGAACATCAATCGCTCGGTTCGAAATTTCGTGAGACTGACCGTTTACTGTCAACACGAGGCTTCATGCTGATTCGATGGGGAGCGCTAAGCGACACGGGCGTTTTGCGTGTGCAAAATGAAGACTCAATGCTTACTGAAGAAGGCTTGTTTGTCGTCGCCGACGGAATGGGTGGCCATAATGCCGGCGAAGTGGCTAGTGCCATGGCGATCAAGATGCTCCGCTTGGCACAGATAAAAGGTATTTCAAATGCCGGAGATTTCGGCGAAATTATAAACGACATTAACGAAAAGATATTCCGTGCTGCGGCGGACAAAATCGAACATCGAGGAATGGGCACCACACTTACTGCTCTGGCGATTACACCAACGACTAAAGCACATACGGGAAATAGCTCCGCGACAGCAACAGTGGCAAACATTGGCGATTCGCGTACATATCTTTTGCGTGGTCAGGAGTTTCGTCAAGTAAGCGTGGACCACTCGTATGTCCAAGAACTTGTTAGCGAAGGATTGATCACACGCGATGAAGCCAGAACTCATGCGCGACGTAACATTGTGACCCGTGCGCTAGGCATCGAACCGTCGGTCAGCGTAGATACATGGACGCTTCCCCTAATTGCTGGTGATCGTTACATTCTGTGCAGTGACGGTTTAGTTGATGAAGTTCCAGACACTGATATTGAGACCTGTGTGCGGCGGATCAAGGATCCACAAACAGCAGCAAACGAACTCGTCGCCATGGCAAACCGAAACGGTGGTCGCGACAACATCACAGTAATTGTTGTGGATGTACTTGCTGATGATCAAGAGACTGTTACAGAAGTTCCAGTTAAGTCACAGCAAAAATCAAATGTTCGCAAGTTGATTCTCTCTAGTACATGCGCTGTGGCATTAGTGGTTGTTGTTGTGTTGATCGTCTCGTATGTACGCAGTGGGTATTTCGTTGCTTACGAAAATTCAAAACCAGATGCACGTATACTCATTTATCGCGGCAAGAATCTGCTCTGGCTCTCCCCGACGATTGAAGCCGATAGCACACTAAAAAGGTCAGACCTAGGTACTGCGCTGGCCAATGAAATTGTCGCCGAGCCAACATTTGGGGCGGCGCTTGATGCACAGAAATACGTCAACCAAATTCGCGATGTAGTCGAGTTGGTAAAACCAATTGGCCCGACTAGTACGACTAGTACGACTATCCCATGACCGAGACCAGTCGCACGATTATTAACGATCGATATGAACTCGGGCGTCGCATCGGCCGTGGTGGAATGGCCGAGATATTCCAAGCACGCGACATCCTTCTGGATCGTCCCGTGGCGATAAAAGTTTTGTTTCCGGAGTTCGCCACCGACCCTGCATTTGTGGAGCGATTTCGTCGCGAAGCCCAGGCTGCAGCAAACCTAAATCATCCAAATATTGTTGGCGTTTACGACTGGGGTCGAATTAATAACACATATTACATTGCCATGGAGTACGTCAACGGTCGCACACTCGCGGACATTGTTAAGCAGAGCGGCACACTCACTCCACTGCAGGTATGCGATGTTGTCAGCGAAGTTGCCGCAGCGCTTGGCTCCGCCCACCAACACGGAGTAATCCATCGCGATGTGAAACCTGGGAACATTCTTGTCAGCACTACTGGTCAAGTTAAGGTTGCCGACTTTGGTATCGCGCGTGCACTCGGCGCGGGAGTTGAGCAAGGCCTGACTCAAACAGGCGCAGTGATGGGGACTGCAACATATTTCTCGCCAGAACAAGCACAAGGTGCGCCAACTGATCAACGCAGTGATATCTATTCACTTGGCATTGTGATGTATGAAATGCTCGCTGGAACAGCACCATTTACTGGCGAAAATGCCGTGGCAATTGCCTACAAGCAAGTTCACGAATACGCAATTCCACTGCATCAACGAATCAACTCGATCCCTGAAGAGATTTCGGCGATTGTTGAGAAATGTATGGAGAAATCTCCCGACGATAGATATCCCACCGCAGGTGAAGTACGCGATGATCTGAAGCGCTTTGTAGACGGGATGCCGGTGCTCGCAATGACTGGTCGCACAACACTTGCAGCCAATATCAAGAATGCTCATATATCGCCAATTACAAATCTGGATTCGAATGCAACAACCGTAATTGCCGTGCAAGCTTCGGCGACACAACAAATGCCAAAAACAGGTGTACGAAATGTTAGAGAAACCACGTCAAAGAAAGTCGATAACTATCCGCCATATGACGACTCTGCACCGAGGCGAACGGCGTTATTCCTGTTTGGTGCCGTTTTCGCAGCAATTGTTTTACTCGCTGGTGGAATCTTTTTGTATCAAACTTTGACTCGTAGTTCGTCAAATGCCTCGATCACAGTGCCAGATGTACGCAATCTCACAGTCAAAGAAGCCAGCGAAACCCTGCTGGCACTTGGCTTTACCCCTGTTCCATATGCGGCTACAAAAGATGGTGTCGGGGACGATCTCGTCTACTCGCAAGATCCGCCGCCAAGTGTGCTGGCACGATCAGGAGACACAATCACGATCACTTACAATCCAGCCAGCACGCCAGTTGTTGTACCACTAGTGCGAGGACTGACGGTAAAAGAAGCTACCGGACTACTTGCGCCGCTTGGGTTACAACTAGCAATTACCGAAGTGCGCAACGACCCGAGCATCCCAGAGAATCAGATCATTACGCAGGATCCGAAAGTTGATACACAAGTTCGATCTGGCTCGGCGATTAGCGTTGTCGTCTCTGGTGGGCTCGGTCAAGCGACGGTGCCAAATGTACAGGGACAAGTTTCTACTGCGGCACAACAACTTCTACAGAGTGCGCCTTATAACTTCGTCGTTTCGATAACTGAAGAACTAAGTACCACGATCGAAAAGGGGCGGGTCGTGCGCACTGCGCCTGCAATCGGCGCTCAAGCACCTGCGGGATCGTCAATCGTTATTTTTGTCTCCAGCGGTGGAAACAAAGTTGCGATGCCACAAGTAGAAGGCCTCACCGAAGCAGATGCCAGAGCTCAACTCGGTGCAGCAGGTTTGAATCCGGATGTTAAATATCAGGATATTCCAACTGGCGATGTCAATGACGGCAAAGTTATTGCTCAAGGCACAGATGCGGGGACTCTTGTGGATGTTGGCGCGACGATTCGTCTAACAGTTGGGCGCGGAATTATCGCCACGACAACTATCGCCACGACAACTATTCCGTAATTATTTGGCATGGGAATTATTTGTAACGGCAATTATTTTGTACAGCGTTGCAAAAATGCATTCACAATTTTATGGCCGTGCTCGGTCAGCACACTTTCCGGATGAAACTGCACACCTTCAATATCAAATTCTCGGTGACGCACACCCATAATCAAGCCATCATGGGTCGTTGCAGTTACTTCTAACTCAAGCGGTAACGATTCTGGATCGATCGTCAGAGAGTGATACCGCGTTGCAGTAATTGGTGAATCAAGGCCATTAAACACACCAATATTTTTGTGGTGAATCGGTGATGTTTTGCCATGCTGGAGTTCCGGTGCACTAACAATCGCCGCACCAAAGACATGACCAATTGCTTGATGCCCTAAACAAACTCCGAACACCGGCACAACGCCAGAGAATGCCCGCACAGTGTCGCAAAGAATTCCTGCGTCTTGCGGTAGACCTGGGCCGGGAGATAGTAAAACACCATCTGGTTTAAGATCGCGTGCTTGGTCTGTGGTGATTTGATCGTTGCGCACAACAATCGGCTCGGCACCCAACTCTCCGAGATACTGCACAAGGTTGTAGACAAAACTGTCGTAGTTATCAATCACCAATATCCGTGGGGCAACTGATTGCATAACCTTCAGCCTGCCCGCTAATCAGACACTTCCAAAGCTATTTATCGCCTCTACACTGATTTGAGATATGGCGCCCTCAAAACGACGCACGGGCGGACGAACAACTCCGAAGGGCACCCAGCCAGGAAAAGTCCATGAAACACACCGCCTGGATTCGTCGGACACTCATTCATTACATGGCCAGAATCTGGCTGATGCATCCTCCCGTTATACGCCCCCAACGCTTCGCGAACAACGGGTTAGTCCAACTTGGGTCCCAGTCTTAATGTTTGTCCTGCTCGGTCTTGGTGCACTCGTGATTCTGCTCTATTACATCGGTTTCGTTCCTGGTGGACGCAATAATTGGTATCTGTTTTCTGGTTTGACCAGCGTGCTTGGTGGGCTATTCACCGCAACTAAATATCGCTAATACCGTAAATAAATCCGATTTCAATCGACTGGGGCAATTAGATCCATGTCTTCTAAGCAGTGTCGCGGTGGTGGCGGATCTTGGTCTGGAGCCATTGTCATTCGTAACTCTGTTCCGCAACTGGAACATCGATAGCGAACATTAATTCGCCGCATTTCACCAGACGGCGGCGGTGGCGGTAGTGATGTCGTCATCCCACGCAACATCCCGAGGCCAATCTTCCAAATAAAATAAAATAGCGCTAATCCAACTAGAACCCAAACAACTCTTCCCATAATTGGCGTAGGTGTTGCTTGTTAATTAACCGAGGCGTTCGATAATTGTCGCGTTTGCCATTCCGCCGCCTTCGCACATTGTCTGCAATCCGTACCGGCCTCCTGTGCGTTCAAGTTCGTTTAATAGTGTCGTCATTAAGCGTGCACCCGATGCGCCGAGTGGATGCCCGAGAGCGATTGCACCACCATTGACATTGACCTTGCTCATGTCTGGATGAAATTCTTTTTCCCAGGCAAGCACGACCGAAGCAAAGGCTTCATTGATCTCGACAAGATCGATATCACTCATCTTTAAGCCCGCCCGCTCAAGAACTTTATGTGTTGCTGGAATTGGTGCGGTAAGCATGTACCGCGGATTTTCAGCGGCAAGTGCAAAATTTACGAATCGCGCACGAGGTTTTAGCCCGAGTTTTTTGGCACGTTCTTCGGACATTATCAATAGCGCCGTTGCACCATCGGTGATTTGCGATGAGTTTCCTGCTGTTACCTTTCCACCCTCTTCGGCTGGACGATAGGCCGGCTTGAGTGTGGCGAGTTTTTCAAAAGTCGACTCGCGAATTCCTTCGTCAGTGGTCATCAGTTTGCCTTCGGCATCGAGCACTGGAATGATCTCGTTTTGAAAACGACCTTCGGCGGTGGCTCGAGCAGCGTAAGTCTGTGATCGCACACCGAATCGGTCCATGTCCTCGCGACTAATTTTCCACTTTTCGGCAATTAATTCAGCCGAAATGCCTTGATTAACGAGTCCGCCATCTTGGGCATATCGCGCTTGAATTTTTGGTCCGAACGGAAAGCCGTGCTTGCCTTCAGCAATCGATGATCCCATCGGGACTCGCGACATCACTTCGACACCTGCAGCAACAACGATGTCGTAGGCGCCAGCAATTACTCCTTGTGCAGCGAAATGCGCGGCTTGTTGGCTTGACCCACATTGGCGGTCAACGGTTGTTCCCGGGACACTCTCCGGCCATCCAGCGGCAAGCACTGCATTACGTGCAATATTCAGACTCTGTTCGCCGACTTGCATTACGCAACCCATGACTACGTCATCAACTTCGGCTGGGTCAAGACCAGTGCGCTCGACGAGTGCGTTAAGCACATGTGCGGCGAGATCTACTGGATGCCAATCCTTCAACCGTCCATTGCGCTTACCCAATGGTGTGCGAACCGCATCAACAATCACTGCTGTGTGCATAATCAACTCCTCGTTTCGGAATACTCTCTGCTCTTAGTCTGCCTTGTTTAACGACTTTTCGGGAAGTTGGAAATGAAGGCCTAAAGCAGTTACGACCAACGCGCGAAAGACCAAAAGTAACGACCACCAAGATGAAGACGATGATTGTCCGAATTCTCGATTAGAAAACGGTGCTGGCACCTCGACAACTTTGTAGTTCCTTCTTCCAGAAATAACCAACGCCTCAAATGTGTCGCCCAGATAATGCGACGGAAACGATTTAGCGAATTCTGTCAACAGCGGTCTACGGATCAAACGAAAGCCAGATGATGCATCGGTAATCGTTGTCTTGCAAGACCGAGTCGCGACAGACCGCAATAGATGCATCCCCAATCGACGAGGCATCGAAACATCCATCGATGTTGATGCATCGAGAAAACGACTTCCCGTAACCATGTCGGCGTTTGATTTATTTGCAGCGTCAATCAGCCGTGCAATTTCTGCAGATGGATGTTGTCCATCCCCATCGATCTGGATTACTGCCTCAAATCCATTTTCGATGGCATATGCAAATCCACTTTGTAGCGCACCCCCTACTCCAAGATTCATAGAAAGTTCCATTACTAGTGCACCACTTCGTTTTGCGATCGAATACGTCTCGTCACTTGATCCATCATCGACGACGAGAACTTCGTAGCCAGCAGATTTAACAGCGCTGACAACTGAAGAGATTGACCGCTCTTCATTTAGCGCAGGGATAACAATTAATACATTGCTTTCAGTCAGTTGAGTCAGATTGGTGTTCCTTCAGAGTGATATTAAGTTTTTCTTTCAGCAGAGCGTTTTCTCGCACTAAATTTTCCATACTTCGTTGATTCCCAGAAATACTGACCGAGAGTTGAATAAGAATTACAGCAACCGCAACCGTAGAGATTGCGGCCAATAGCGCCGTTGGCGTTAGGCGAAGTTTGTCGGCAAGCGGAGTAACGACAATAACTAGCGGTGACGCCAGTAGACCAATAATTGCAATGGAAATCCAGCCAACTGAATACCGAAAACTCAACATCCCCTTACGCGACAACCGGGCAATATGAATCGCGAACAAAACCGCGACGACAGCGATTTCTATAGAAAACATGGTTCGATCGGACATACATCCAAGTTACTCGCCAGCTTGAAAGTAGGATTGAGCAATTCACATCTAAAGGAAATGAGTTCTATGCCTCTGTGGCATGAAGTTCGCACATCTGGTCAAAACGAGAAGTTCCGAACGAAATTCGTAAGCGACTGGATTCGTTCATTGGGAGTCGACGATAATCGCGTTTTCCTTGATGTTGGTGCAGGAAACATGCCGTTTCGTCCGCAAATACGCGCGGCTGGGTTCACATATTTAAGTCAGGATTTCGGTCAATATACCGGAGATAATCAACACCCTGGTCTCCAGGCAGGAGCCGGCAATTGGACGACCTCTGGTCATGACATCACTTGCGACATAGTTGACTTGCCAGAAAATACAGCAGATGTAATTCTTTGCTCCGAAGTTCTCGAACATGTACCAGACCCGCTTGCAGCTCTTCAATCAATCTCACGTGCACTCAATGCGGGTGGAGTTGCACTGGTCACGGTGCCTTTCCAGTCACGTATGCACCAAGCCCCTTATTGGTATGTCTCAGGTCTAAGCCCTTACTGGTTTCATCATCACTCCCCGCGCACGGGTCTGCAAGTAGTACGAGTTACCAAAGTTGGTGACTTCGTCGACCAAACAATTCAGGAATTTGGTCTATTTGCAAGTGCATTAAAGCTTGGTCATGTATCGCAACTACTACTCCGGATCATTGCGCCACTAATTAGAAAACTAATTAACAAAGAACTTCTAGAGTCAGGTGGGTTGGGAGTCTATGTCCAACTCAGGAAGCAAGAAGAGCATCGTCAATTATGAAACCCACGCCGTTGGTGTCGGTTGTGCTTCCACTCGGAAATACTGTTGTTTACGCACCGCTTGCTTTCTGGAGTATCCATAACCAAACATTTCTCGACTGGGAATGCATCACTGTCGTAGACGGCGGCTCTGAAGCCCTAGATATTGCACATCGAATGTCGGAAATCGACGAAAGAATTAAGGTATATCCGAATCACAGCAAGGGATTAGTCTCGGCTCTCAATTTAGGAATATCTTTGTCGCGAGGCACCTACAT
>JABMNW010000001.1 GCA_013204455.1 Acidimicrobiaceae bacterium | reverse complement strand
GGATCGCAGTTGCCCTATACAGTGCCCCGTGGTGTGTACCAGTGCAACGACGGTAAGTGGGTTGGAGTTTCTGCTTCTTCCGACACAGTTGCCGCGCGTGTTATCGGAGTTCTCGGCTTAGGCGACGAGATACGATTTGCGACTTTCGCGAATAGAGTTGCCAACCGCGAAGAACTGCATAGAATATTGGTTGAGTTTTGCGCTGAACGCGACAGCAATACTGTGCTCAAAATATTTACCGATGCTCAAGCCGCAATCGGTCCAGTGCTGTCAATGGAAGATATCTCAAGTGATCCACATTTTGCTGCACGCCAAGCCATCAGCATCGTTGGTTCAACACCAATGCAAGGCCTAATCGCTTCGTTATCTAAAACACCTGGCGCATTACGATGGGAAGGTCGCGGATTAGATGCAGATGGCGATGAAATCCGACGCAATTTTTGGGGCAAAGAAAGTCCGGAGAGTTAGGTACTGATTGAAGCAGTGGTCTCGCGGAGCAAAAGTTCTCGCGCTTACTTCAATTGGTGTGATGCTTGTTTCGCTCGACATCACTATCGTTAATGTTGCTTTCGGTTCGTTTGTTGAGCAGTGGCCAGAAAGTCGACGCACACTGACTTGGATTTTCTCGGCCTACAACATTGCGTACGCTGCAGGACTTTTAACGGCAGGTCGTCTTGCAGATGCGTACGGTCGCAAACGAGCATTCCTATCTGGCCTATTTATTTTCATTCTCGGCTCGTTACTCTGCGCACTTTCGCCAACAGCGATTTTTATGGTCGGAGCGCGCGTGATCCAAGCGATCGGCGGGGCGATCCTAACGCCCGCATCACTGTCCCTCGTCCTCCCAGAGTTTCCAGTTGAACGTCGTTCGGCGGCAATCGGGGTTTGGGGTGCGGTCGGTGGAGTGTCTGCAGCAAGTGGCCCAACTATCGGTGGATATTTAGTTGAGAACTTTGGTTGGCAGTCGGTTTTTCTTGTCAATGTGCCGCTCTGTGTTGTCGCATTTATAATTGGCTTGCGACTTTTACGCGAATCCCGTGACGAAACCGCGCCAAAAACAGTCGACTATTTCGGTGCGCTATTAGTAGTCCTTGGTGTGGGTCTACTGACTCTAGTAATCGTGCAAAGTGATGAATGGGGATGGATCTCACAGCGATCGCTAATTTTATTCGCAGTGTCATTTATTTTACTGATGGCATTTGTTTTACGCTGTAACAAAGTTGCTCACCCCGTACTTGACTTGCGATTGTTTAAACTACCCTTTGTCACTGCCGCAGCGATCAGCGGTTTTGTATTCACGTTGGGATTTTTTTCAATGATTTTTGTCAACACCCAGTGGCTACAGACTATTTGGGGTTTTAGCCCGTCGTTGTCAGGACTCGCTGGTTCACCAGGTCCACTCGCGGCAGCAATAGTTGCTGCTCCTGCTGGTCGTCTTGCCACACGCATCGGTCATGGCAAAGTCGTTGCCGGCGGTGCAGTGATTATGAGCATCGGTATTTTATGGATGAACCTGCAGATCAAGCCGGAAGTTCACTACTGGGATATGTTCTTTCCAACGATAATATTTGTTGGTATCGGTGTCGGCTTATGCATCTCGACAATTTCGAGCTCCGCTACCGCATTCTTACCGCAACCAAAATTTGCCATGGGTTCAGCACTGAACAACACATCTCGACAGATCGGCGCGGCGCTTGGTGTTGCTCTCGTAAGTTCGATGCTTGTTGCCGCGTCAAAAACCAAGGATCCAACAACTGGTTTTCACAATGCGTGGCTAATGATGAGCGGCGTCACTTTACTCTCAGGAATTGTGATGGTTTCTTTGTTTCGCAAACCAACGGCTGATCAATTGGCCGACGCGAGCGCCTAACGCGTTACCCCTATGGGGCAGGTAACACCTGTGCCACCGATTCCGCAGTAGCCACTCGGATTCTTGGCGAGATATTGCTGGTGGTAATCCTCGGCATAGTAAAACTCCTGCGCATTTACGATTTCTGTCGTGATTTTTCCAAACCCTGCCTCGCCGAGTCGCACTTCGAAGATGCCACGACTTGCCAAAGCAAGATCACGTTGATCGTCACTAGTTAAATAAATTGCACTGCGGTATTGCGTGCCGATGTCATTACCTTGGCGCATGCCTTGGGTCGGATCGTGTGATTCCCAAAAAACTTGCAATAGTGTTTCGTAAGAAATTTTTGTTGAATTAAATACAACAAGCACAACTTCAGCGTGCATCGTGTGACCATTGCAAACTTCTCGGTAGGTCGGGTCCTTAGT
>JABMNW010000159.1 GCA_013204455.1 Acidimicrobiaceae bacterium | reverse complement strand
TTTGCCTCCCACTCTTCTCGATAATTGGCAAATTGCGAACCAACAAGTCGTTTTAGGCGCATCCAGAAGTGGCGATTATCAAACTCCAACATAAAGCCACTCGTTGCCGCGCAAATAACTACTGTGCCGCCACGCTTGACGACATACATTGAGGCGCCAAAAGTAGATCTGCCAGGATGTTCAAAGACGATGTCTGGATCCTCCCCGACGAGAGCGCGAATGTCTTTGCCAAGACGACGCCATTCGCTTTCGTTATGCGTATTGTCATCATTCCAAAACTTATAGTTCGCAGATTTGCGATCGATTACAGCGTGGCATCCCATATCGCGAAGAATCTGTGCTTTTTCTGGAGAACTCACCACACCAACAGGAATACCCCCGCCGTTGAGTACATACTGCACTGCATACGCACCGATTCCGCCGGTTGCTCCCCAAATAAGTACAACATCGCCTTGTTTCATCGCCGCACCATTTTTCGAAACCAACATCCGATAACTCGTGCTATTACAAAGAGCGCTTACTGCCGACTCTTCCCACGACAAATGATTTGGCTTTGGCATCAACTGGTTGGCCTTGACAACTGCAAGTTCGGCCAATCCACCGAAATTGGTTTCGTAACCCCAAATGCGCTGATTGGTTGCCATCATCGAGTCGTCGTGCGCTGACGGATCCTGATCGTCCAAGTGATTGCAGTGCACTGTTACTTTGTCGCCTGGCTTCCAACTACGCACCGCGGTACCAACTCGAAGCACAACTCCAGCGGCATCACTACCGATCACTTGATAGTCAAGATCGTGGCGTTTGGCCCAGTGACTCTCGCGTCCAAGACGTGCGAGGAAACCAAATGTACTTACGGGTTCAAAGATGCTGCTCCATACAGTGTTGAAGTTGATACTGCTGGCCATCACCGCAACAAGGCACTCGTCTGGCGCAATGTCTGGTGTCGGCACCTGGCCAATGTGAACCGATTTTCTTGGATCTTTATCCTTCGAGGCCACTCCAGAAAACATTGCTTCTTCGGACTTCAAGATATGCGCCGCGCGATATGTCGGCGGCACTTCTAGGTTGGCGAAAGTCTCAGCATCAGCATCAGCGACGATCGCTTTTAAGATTTCCTGCATCCATTGAGAATACCGAATTGACTGGCTAGTTCGCCAGTTAGTTAGCCGGTTAGTTAGCCAGTTAGTTAGCCGAGTAGTTTGAGATTAGAGGGAGTCGCCATGCCTGGTTCATACATCATCGCAGGAGCACGAACACCGATCGGCAAAATGAGCGGCGCGCTGGCTTCGTTTAGCGCGGCCGAACTAGGTGGGTTGGCGATTGGCGAAGCACTTCGTCGCGCTGGTGTCTCACCCAGCGAAGTGGAGCATGTAATCATCGGTCAAGTCCTTACAGCCGGACAAGGTCAAGTGCCTTCTCGACAGGCGGCAATAAAAGCAGGAATTCCGATGAGTGTGCCGAGTTTGAACATCAACAAAGTTTGTCTATCAGGTCTGAACGCGATCTACCTCGCCGACCAAATGATTTCTAGTGGTGAGGCCGACATTGTGATTGCGGGTGGCATGGAAAGTATGACTAACGCTCCGTATCTTGCACAAGGTGCTCGAAGTGGGTTTCGTTACGGCAATACCGAACTTGCCGATGCAATTCTTAAAGACGGTCTTTGGTGCGCATTCGATGCATGTCTAATGGGACTCGGCACCGAAAGATACGCCGCAGGAAATATCTCTCGCCTCGAACAAGACGAATTCGCAATGCAAAGTAATCAACGCGCAGCGCAAGCAATCGCTAATGGCAAACTCGCCGAAGAAATTGTGCCGGTAAGTATTCCACAACGCAAAGGTGACGCCGTGATTGTCGCCGTAGATGAAGGCGTGCGTGCAACAACCACGATGGATACTTTGGCTGCACTTAGACCTGCTTTTGACAGCGCCGGAACTATTACTGCTGGTAACGCCAGTCAGATCAGCGACGGCGCCTCGGCACTCGTATTGATGTCGCCGCGTATGGCTAAACAGCGCGGGGTAAAACCATTAGCCGAATTCGTTAGTTACGGAATGGTCGCTGGACCAGATTCGGCATCACTACTGCATCAACCTTCCCGCAGTATTGCCGCGGCACTCAAGCGAGGGGGGATTGCGCAACGCGATATCGCGTTATACGAAATAAACGAGGCGTTTGCTGCAGTTGGAATCGCATCAATGCGCGAACTTCAGATTTCTAACGAGATTGTCAATGTCAATGGCGGCGCAATTGCACTCGGTCACCCAATTGGGATGAGTGGAAATCGTTTGGCATTGACACTGATTCACGAACTACGTCGTCGCGGTGGCGGTTTGGGTGCTGCCTCATTATGTGGCGGTGGCGGTCAGGGTGATGCATTAATCGTCCGCGTTAATTAATGAACTAGCTCATTAGTCATACTTATTAATCCAGCATCTCGCGTCGACCCTCGAGTGCACGACCAAGTGTTAGTTCGTCGGCATATTCCAAGTCGCCGCCAACCGGCAGTCCGCTGGCGATTCGCGTAACTTTCACTCCGAGGGGTCGCAAGATTCGTGCCAAATACATCGAAGTCACATCGCCTTCAGTGTTTGGATTCATACACAAGATAACTTCTTTGACACTTTCAGGTTCGATCCGTACAAGTAGTTCGCGAATCTTAAGTTGCTCTGGGCCAATCCCATCGAGTGGATTAATTGCACCCAATAAAACGTGATAACGCCCAATGAATTCACCTGTTTTTTCGACGGCGATTACATCCCGAGACTCCTCCACAACACATATCGTCGTTGAGTCGCGCCGATCGTCGCTGCAAAACCGACAAAGGTTAGTTTCAGCGAAATTTGAACAACGCTCACAAAAACGAACCGTGGCTTTTGCTTTGGTAATCGATGTGGCTAATTGTTCGACATCGCGATCATCGCTTTTAATTAGATGAAACGCGATCCGTTGCGCAGATTTTGGACCGATACCGGGGAGTCGTGAGAGTGCGTCAATCAGTGCCTGCATCGGTTGGGTATACGCAGAGACCATGACGCGTTACTTTTTATCATCAATTATTTGCGAGCCTGGAAATAGCTTTGCCAGGTCATCTATCGCCGTCGAATGAGACCCCATTGGTGCATTGGTTGTTTCTGCTAAATCAACATGATCTTCAATATCCTCTTCGATTATTTCTCGCAGATTTTGCTTGCCGCTTTTGGCACGCTTGGATTCGCTGACAACAAAATTTAATTTAACGGGCTTGCCCGCGACTGCAAGCAACGATTTTAGAAGTGCCGCAAGGTACTCGCTTGATTTTGCAATATGTATATCACTTGGTGCCGCAAGTGTGATTAGCCCATCTTTGCAATCAACAATGTTGACCGCGCTATACAGCGCACGACTCATCGGCTTTTGTGCCGCCACAACATCTGGCCAACGCCGCTTAATTTCGTCGTCACTCAAAACTGCTCGCGGCTCACTCGGCACACTTTCCTGACTGACTAATGGTGCGGTTACCGGACCCACTTTTGCCGCTACCTGACTCGAAGTCGCCACAAGTGGCGTTGCTCGACCGCCCAATTTTGCTTTTCCCGTACTTGGATCAACCATCACCGGTCGCGTAATCGGCCCTGTTGGGTCACGGTTGGCAATAGCGTTTGCTTCTAGTCGTTCGATACGCGACATCAGTGCGGCGACATCGGTGCTCGCACTTTGTCGAGTGAGTTTTACAAGTGCAACTTCGAGTAGCAACCTTGCATCTGGGGCGTGGCGAATTTCAATCAGTACCTCTCCGAGAACTTCGATTGCACGGACAACACTGCCAGCGCCCATGCGTCGTGCTTGATCGCTGACAATCTCAGCGCGTTCCTGCGGCAATTGCACAAGTTCCGGTGCCATCAGGGACAAAAAGACATCGCGTAAGTGGCGAACAATATCTTCGGCAAGAGCACGCGGGTCTGCACCGTATTGCACCGTAGCGCCAACAGCCGTAAGCGCACGGCCGGGGTCATGATCAATAAATGCTTCGATGAACTCATCGAGTGAAATCTGTTCATCAACTTCACCGCCTGATGCGACAACCAGTTCGAGAGCCGAAAGTGTGTCGCGCACTGACCCACCGCCGAGCTGCACAACTCGATCAATCGCCTCGTCGCTAACAATGAGTTTTGCATCCTGGACCACCCAGCGAACATGCTCCTTTAATAAACGCATCGGTAGAAGATGAAACTGCAAGTGCTGAGTGCGACTACGGATCGTTTCGCTTACTTTTTGCGGATCAGTAGTTGCCAACACAAACACAACATGCTCGGGCGGCTCTTCAAGTGTTTTTAGTAATGCTGCTTCTGCAGGCTTGGACAGCATGTGTACTTCGTCAAGGATAAAAACGCGGTGACGACCAGGGTTACCAAGTGCTGCACGCTCGATCAGATCGCGCATGTTGTCAACACCATTATTGCTTGCAGCATCGAGTTCTAATACGTCGTAACTCGTACCTGAATCGATCGAGGTGCATGAATTGCATTTGCCACATGGTTCCCCATCTTTTAATTTTTCGCAATTTAAAACCTTTGCCAGAATTCTTGCCGTCGAAGTTTTCCCAGTTCCGCGCGGGCCAGAAAATAAATACGCCTGTCCTTCGCGATTGTGGATCACCGCGTTGCGCAATGCGCGTACAACATGGTCTTGGCCCTTTAACTCGTCGAAGCGACGTGGGCGATAGCGGCGATATAACGACTGGGTTGCCATCTCGGAGCGAGCCTACCTATGAGGTGGTTCACACTCGTGTACGTCTCGAATTAACTACTCTTTATATACAGGTATGGCTAGACAACGCTCCAATATCAAAGGTCCAGTACGGCTCGTCGCCCTTATTTTTGGGGTTCTTTTTTTGGCCGCGGGTATCGGTGTGCCACAGGCTGGCGCGACTAAGTCGCCCGCTTTAGTTGCTGGCACGAATGTTCTAACGTCTTCGAACCCATCTGCGAATCAGGTCGTGTCCGTGCCCCCTACACAGTTGCAACTTGTATTTAGAGATCCACTTGCCTCGACGGATATAGCTGCACAGATGGGATTGTCGCTTGCTTGCAATGGAACTCTCGTTGGCTTAGGTCAACCACAACTTGGCACAGACTTTAAAACTGTTTCGGCGGCGCTAACTCAAATTCCACCCGCCGGACTTTGCACGGTGAGTTGGGCGTTACCTGATCGCAGCATTGGATCTTTCAGTTTTACATCGGCCGTTGCCATCCAAACCACAATTGTTGGCGCACCAAGTGATGGCACTGCAACGGATACAAACACTCCAGCGATCATCGGCGAGACAATTGACCAGCCACGGTCAACCCCACGAGTCGGCGGAATCCTCGGGCTATTGAGAATTCTTCAATACTTACTGATGGCTTCGCTATTTGGCGGCATTGTTTTAGTTCTTACAGCCTGGCCAGAAGGCCCAACATACGGAGTGATGATTCGATATATGCGTCTTACGTGGATTTCGTGCATGATCACGATGTATCTAATTCTCACACTAAGCACGATGCGCGAATCATCCCAAGGTTTTATTGTCTCGCTAAATCCATTTGAGTGGTTTGGTGCCCTCAATTACGCGGGTGGTGGTGTGTTGTTACTTCGTTTTGTGTTGATCGCTGCGTGCGGCTGGGTGGCGCTATTCCCCGCGCGCATCAATGATCCAGCATTCCAACTTCCGGCAATGGGACTTCTCATCGCCATGGTCTCAACTCTTGGACTCAGTCGCCTCGGGCAAAACATCGCAGTGTTCAGTTATGTGCTTGGTGCGATTCATGCGTTAGCAATGGCCTATTGGATTGGTGGACTGATGTTATTGGCGCGCGTGATTCTTGTTGGCCCCGGTGGGCCGGACCTTGTCAGTGCGGTGCGTGCGTTTTCTAAACACGCAACGATTGTTTTTGGCGTAACAGTATTTACAGGTGTACTCCAGATTTATCTACTGGATGGAGCATCGATATTTACGAGTAGTCATGGGCGACTTGGCGTATTGAAAGTAATCATCGTCGCGGTGATGATCTTTATTACTCTCATGTTCAAAACTTTTGTCCAGAATCGCATGAATGACAGCAATAAACTTGGCGGTCAAATGGCTTGGCGTCTGCGCCGTGCGGTGTCAGTAGAACTTGTATTCGCAATTGTTGCCTTGGCATTGACATCTTTGATGGTCTCTAACCGTCCGCCTAAGGCAAACGCAGTGACGAGCGCACCAACGGCGCTGTATTCATTCCGCGAAGAACTTCGCAACGACAGATTTCATGTCGTGATTTCGCTAACACCCGGTATCACAGGGATCAACGCAATGCGAATCGAACTGATCGAGCCGAGGCGAATAAATAATTTCGCGATCAAACTCATCCCACAAGCAATTGGCTACAGCGGAATTCAGATAAATGTGCCACTGTCTCGACCCGGCGCAGCGATCGTTGCTGGTGACGGCTCATTCATTCTCAACGCACCAGGAATCTGGAACATAGAAGTTTCTGGCACAACCACCACGGGCGACCTCACTCCACTGGCGACGACACTGGCAGTAATACAAGCACCGACTCAAGCCTCAGGCACACAAACAACATTGCCCACCGCCACAACTATCGGCGGCTGACAGACAAAGTGAACCAACCGTCGATAGTCGTAGTGGTGAGCAGTAGCGTCTAATTAATGAGTGGCAACTCGATGAACGAAAAACTTGCCGACCTAAAGGCTCGCAAGCAGGCTGCGTTTACTGCGGGCTCGCAACGCGCAATTGAGCGCCAACACGAAAAGGGCAAGATGCTCGCCCGCGAGCGGGTTAATACTTTGCTCGACGAAGGAAGCTTTCACGAACTCGATCTACTCGCTCGCCATCGTGCGCATGGCGCCGGTCTTGAAGAGCATCCGTATACGGACGGCGTTATCACCGGCTGGGGGACAATCGACGGACGCAAAATATTTGTCTTTAGCCAAGATTTCACCGTATTTGGTGGCGCACTCGGAGAAGTGTTCGCTGAAAAGATTCACAAACTTATGGATCTCGCACTTAAAGTTGGCGCGCCATTAATTGGTCTGAATGATGG
>JABMNW010000158.1 GCA_013204455.1 Acidimicrobiaceae bacterium | reverse complement strand
GGTTCATCTCGATCACGACTTGATCACCATTTAAAGGATTGACCGCGAACTGCACATTGGAGCCTCCGGTTTCGACACCAACCCGACGAATGCAAGCAAATGCGGCGTTGCGCATCTTTTGGTACTCGACATCTGACAGCGTCATTATTGGGGCGACAGTGATCGAATCCCCTGTGTGCACGCCCATCGGATCGACATTTTCAATCGAACAAATCACAACGCAATTGTCATTGCAATCGCGCATCACTTCGAGTTCATATTCCTTCCAACCAGCGATCGAAGTTTCGATTAACACTTCCGAAATCGGACTAGCCGCAAGCCCATTAGCAACTACTTTGCAAAACTCTTCTTTGGTGTGAGCAATGCCTGTTCCGCGACCACCCAGGATGTACGCCGGACGAATAATCACTGGTAAACCAATTTCTGCAAGCACATTGTTGGCTTGCTCGACCGTGTGGGCGATTCCACTGCGCGGCACGCTGAGTCCGATTTCGATCATTGCATCTTTGAATTTTCCGCGATCCTCGGCGGTGGCGATCGCCAGCGCATTGGCGCCAATTAGTTCTGGTGTTCCTGGCACACCAACTTTGCCGCGTTCGAAAAGTGCCATCGCCAAGTTGAGCGCTGTTTGCCCGCCAAGTGTCGGCAACACTGCATCGGGGCGTTCACGTTCAATAATTTGTTCTATGAACTCTGGCGTTAGAGGCTCGATATATGTGCGATCTGCAAAATCCGGATCAGTCATGATCGTCGCGGGGTTCGAGTTCGCAAGAATTACTCGGTATCCCTCGGCTCGTAATACTCGACAGGCCTGAGTGCCCGAATAGTCGAACTCGCAGGCTTGACCAATAACTATCGGTCCAGATCCCAATACAAGAATCGACTTGATGTCGTTGCGCCGAGGCATTATCTAGATCTCATCATCGCCACGAACTCTGCAAACAGATAACGGCTGTCGTGTGGACCCGGGCCGGCCTCTGGGTGATACTGCACACTGAAAGCATTCTCGTTACGCACACGGAACCCCTCGTTGGTGTTGTCATTGAGATTTATGTGTGTCACGTCAGCCACTGTTGCTAACGAATCCGCATCCACGCAAAAATTATGATTCTGACTCGTTATCTCAACTGAACCAGTCGCAAGATTGCGTACTGGATGATTCGCCCCGTGGTGGCCGAACGGTAGTTTGTATGTCTTACCACCTAGGGCAAGTGCCAGCAATTGATGACCAAGACAAATGCCAAATAACGCCACGCCGGTGCCGAGCAATTCGCGAATCATGGCGGGCGCGCCGTGCGCCATTTCCGGATCCCCAGGACCGTTCGAAAGAAAAATTCCTTGCGGAGAAAGCGCCATCACTTCGGCAACACTTGTTGTGGCTGGCACGACATACACAGTGGCAAACTCGCCAAGGCGGTTGAGCATTGTTGTTTTGATGCCAAAGTCGTAGGCGACGACCGTATATTTTCCCGTGCCGTAGACATAACTTTTTGTCGTCGTAACTTGAGCAATCAAATTTTTGCCAGCAGTGCCTTTTTCACCGGCGGCGGCTTTACGCAGTTCGGATTCACTTGCTGTGCCGAAAGCGCCAGGCATCGATCCAGAATCTCGCAACACTCGTGTTAGACGACGAGTATCGATACCCGCAATGCCAGCCAAATTATTTTGTTTTAGAAACGAATTCAACGAATCATCGCTGCGCCAATTACTTCGTCGGCGCGCAAGTTCTCGAACGACAACTCCGCGGGCGAATACACGAGATGATTCGTTATCGAGTCGCGTCGTGCCGTAATTACCGATGTGTGGTGTGGTAAATGTAATTATCTGACCGGCATATGACGGATCAGTGAGAATCTCCTGATATCCGGACAAACCCGTATGAAACACCACCTCGCCTTTGGCGATTACAGGCTCGGAGATTTCCGACGAGCCAGCACCGATCGCCTCACCTTCGAATATTGAGCCGTCTTTTAATACGAGTGCGGCAGATCGTAAATTACGTGTCATTTTTGTGCTTGGCCGTCGATCACAGTTGGGGTTCCCTTAAATATGGTGTGACGTACTCTGCCACGAAGTGAGTGTCCAACATAGGGGGTATTCATGCTCTTGCTGGCTAAACGCTCTGGATCAACATTCCAGCGCAGATCGGGGTCGAAAACGCAAATGTTTGCTGGCTCGCCAGGCGCGATTGGCCGACCGTGGGTTTTAGTAACCCCTGCAATTCGCGCTGGATTCCAACTCATTAGTGCTACGACATTTCGAAGTTCAAATGAACCTTGTGCCAACACGACACCGAGTGCGGTCTCCAAGCCCAACATCCCGGGTGGCGCCATATCTAAAGACATCTCTTTATCGCGTCGCGGGTGAGGTGCGTGATCGGTGGCGATGGCATCAATCGTGCCATCCAATATTCCTGCCGTAAGCGCACGAATATCGTCTGCGGATCGCAGAGGTGGATTTACTTTATAAACCGGATTGTAAGAACTTAAAAGTTCTTCAGTCAGCGCCAAATGGTGAGGCGTCACTTCAGCCGTAATTGGTAAACCGTCACGTTTGGCGGCACGAACCAACTCAACACTGCGACGCGTCGACAAATGTAAAAAGTGCATCGATGCGCCAGTAATCCGAACGAGTTCAATATCCCGAAAGACCATCAGCTCTTCGGCGATTGACGGCCAACCGGGCAAACCTAGATCGGTGCAACACTGACACTCGTTCATCACAGCGCCCTTGGTCAGTTCGGCTACCTCGCAATGTTGAGCGAGTGTTACGCCAAGACCTCTCGCATATTCGAGTGCTCGGCGCATCAGGGACGCATCTTGTACACCGGTGCCATCATCCGTAAACAGTCGGACTCCTGCTTTTGCAAGTTCAGCCATCGGAGCAAGAGTCTCGCCCTTTCGAGCAAGCGTGATACAGCCACTTGGAATCACATCAACCAGTCCGGCGCGCTTTCCTTGCTCGCGCACGAAATCAATAACCGCCACAGAATCTTGTGGTGGATCCGTATTTGGCATTGCCACGAGCGCCGTGTAACCGCCGAGCGCACCAGCGCGACTTCCTGTTTCGATAGTTTCTGCTTCTTCTTTACCTGGCTCACGAAGATGCGCGTGCAGATCAACAAATCCACTGGTGACGACACAACCAGATGCGTCTATTTGAATCTCACCACTAAGACTTGTTGCGACTTCGACTATTTGACCGCGTTCAATACGCACATCGGCGCGTGCATCGCCATCTGGATTGATTACCGTGCCACCCTTGATCACAATCGACTTGCTCATGCCTGACCGCCGAGACTTGACCCACTGCCGAGAAGTTCGAACAGCACGGCCATGCGCACAGAGACGCCGTTGGCAACTTGACGATGAATCAACGAGTTCTTCACATCCGATGGATCAATTTGCATTTCCACACCGCGATTCATTGGTCCGGGATGCATCACGAATGCACTTGGCTTCAATCGCATCACCCGCTTTTGCGTCAGACCATATTGTTCGCTGTACTCGCGAAGTGTCGGCACATGACCTTGCGACATTCGTTCGCTTTGTAGGCGCAACATATACAACACATCGCTTGTGGGGATTACCCCATCGAGATCGTGCGTTGTTTGCACGGGCCAGTGCGAGACATCGGGCGGCAATAGTGTTGGTGGCGCAACGAGTGTAATCTCGGCTCCGAGCATCGAAAATGCCTGAATGTTGCTACGCGCAACTCGGGAGTGTTTGATGTCGCCGACGATTGTTATTTGCATTCCGTCAAAACTTTGGGTGTGTGTTGCCTCGCGAATCGTGTAGCAATCCACGAGCGCCTGAGTTGGGTGTTGATGTGCGCCATCCCCTGCATTAATAATTGATGCAGAAGTCCACTGGCTGATCTGCCAAGGTATCCCAACTGATTTGTGTCGCACGACAAATGCATCCACTCCCATGTCGGTAATCGTGGCGACAGTGTCGCGTAACGATTCTCCCTTGTTGACACTTGAGGTTGAAACGTTAAATGACATTGTGTCCGCCGAAAGTCGTTTGGCGGCGGTTTCAAAACTTAGACGGGTGCGGGTTGAATCTTCAAAGAACAAACTCGCCACAGTTCGTCCACGCAATGCTGGAACTTTGGGTACTGGTCGCTGATTAATTTCGGCCATGTGATCTGTGAGCTGCAACAATTTGACTAGACCGTCTTTGCCAAGTTCGTCAATACTTCGAAGGTGCTTCACTGCGACCCACCGATCGTTACGCCGTTGACCGTTACCGAGACATCATCATCTCGGTGCGTTGGCAAATTTTTACCGACGAAGTCTGGACGAATTGGCAGTTCGCGGTGACCGCGATCCACTAACACTGCAAGTTGCACCGCGCGCGGACGTCCGTAATTATTTAGTCCTTCCATCGCCGCACGCACTGTTCGACCCGTGTATAAAACGTCATCCACGAGAACCACGGTCGCACCCGACAAATCGAATGGAATACTGCTGATTGCGCCAAGCGAGACTGGTCGCATGCCAATATCATCGCGATGCAGACTCACGTCTAACGCGCCGAGCGGCACGGTTACGGAAGTTTCGATTTCGTTTATTTGTTTGGCTATCGCTTCAGCGATCCAAGTACCGCCGCGTTGCAGGCCAACAATTGCCAAACCTTCGACGCCATGATTGCGTTCAATAATTTCATGGGAAATGCGCACGATCGCACGACGCACATCGGCCGCACTCATCACCTCGCGGGGCAAATTCGAACTCGTAGACGAACCGATAAATACTCCTCCGTTCGAGCCTCACAGGACTCAATTGACGGCCGTTAAATTAACGACTGCACAGTATCATTATTTATCTGGTGGATTAGATATTCGCTGGTAGACCACCCACCAAGAGTTGGCGTACGAGATCGTGAACCGTGCCGAGACCTGCGACCACGTATCGGTCATCTCCTTGTCCATGTTGACAGGCAGGACGACAAAGGTGATCTCATCGGCAAACGGCAAAACATCGCCCGCAGCAAACGGGTCTAATCCATAAAGTGCACGGCGAAATGGCACCGGAAACGCGTAGATTCGCTCGCGCCGAGCCAACTGTGCAGTCAGCGGGTGATACGCACTGACTATTGCATCGGATGGGATTTTGCTAAGTGCTTCTCGCGCTGCCACGACCATTGGATGGTTCGAACCGTTGTAAGCGACCTTGGTTCGCGCGCCTGGCACAGGCGACCACATAAATGCCGAACCAAGTGTGCATAGAGCACAGACAGCCACAACCCAACGTCGCCAATGCATCGGTAACCGACCAAGTGCGTAGACCGTGCCAATAACAAGTACAGGCACAATCACAAACGAGTAGTGATACTCGATGTGATACTGATACCAAAATGAACTT
Source organism: Acidimicrobiaceae bacterium (assembly GCA_013204455.1). Taxonomy (GTDB): domain Bacteria; phylum Actinomycetota; class Acidimicrobiia; order Acidimicrobiales; family Ilumatobacteraceae; genus BACL27. The sequence goes on along the minus strand of JABMNW010000158.1, from coordinate 2,003 downwards.
AAGATATTTACGAACACAACTACACCAGCGATGGCTGCCACTTCCGGGAACACAACAAACCCCATGGCTACAGGTAGCACTAGTTGCAGCAAATAATACGGTCGACTGTCACTCCATAAATGGCTGAGTAGGGCTAGTGGATCGGTGAAGGCTGTGCGCAGAACACCAAGTGGGCCACCAAAAGGAATCCGCCAAGAATTTTGAAAAGTCACACCATTTATTCCGCGTTGAATACCAAATATTGCAATCAACATGTACCAACTAGAAGTCAATACAGTGAACAGTCCAACTTTTCGGTGCCGCCGGAATGCAACCCAAATTCCAAGTGGCACCAGCACGAGGGCAACATCTTCCTTGACGCTTAGCGCAAGCACGCATGCGACTAAATAAACTCGCCATTTGCGCTCCAAAGCGGCATACATCGCGGTAGCCACGAACAAACCCAAAAACGCATCTGGATGGAAATTTTCCAATGCGGTCCACACTGTGGCTGGGTGAAGTAAGTACGCGCCAACAAATACTGTGGCCATGGCTTCGCTTTCAAGACGTTTGCGCGCATACAAAAACACCGGTACGCCACCTGCAACGATTACCAGCGCTTGGACTATAAACAGTGTTGAAGAGCTGTTGAATATCCAGTACAACGGCACGAGCAGCAGCAATACGAAACTCGTATGGTCGCCAAATAAATTGCGTCCCATCAGCGTTACAAATGGATTGTCAAAACGGGACAATAACCAGATGCCCTGGTCATAGAGACCAAAGTCGTAAGCCGATGTCGCCAAACTGCGATGAGCCTCAACACTTAATGCTGCAAAATAAAGACCAGCAAGACCAATCAACGAACTGGCAACAACTTGCCACAAGGTGATCTGTTGTACTCGGCTACGCAGATTAATCAAGAAACGATACGTATTAAATGCCTTTCGTCCGCACTTTCTTTGCAATAGCCGATAATACGCCATTGACATATCGACCAGATTCGTCTGTTGAGAACCGTTTTGCCAACTCGACTGCTTCGTTAATGATTACAGCAACTGGAACCTCTGGGCGATCAATTAGTTCATAAATTCCGAGCCGCAAAACATTGCGATCGATGGCTGGCATCCGCTCAATGGTCCATGTGTGTGAATACTCAGTAATCATCGCATCAATTTCGTCACGTCGTGCGCTAACGCCATCTGTCAGTCGCGTAACAAGATCATCTACCCCAAGAACTTGGGCGGCAACTATTTGTGCAACTGGCACACTGCGCGACTCAGCCTCATATAAAAGATGCAACGCCCGCTCCCGCGCCGAACTGCGTAAGTCGTCGCCGACTTTTAATTTACGCGGCAAAGACATCAGACCCTCGTAATGTATTCGCCGGAACGTGTGTCGACTTTTACTCTGTCACCAATATTTACAAACAATGGCACTTGGATAACTTTGCCTGTTTCTAGGGTTGCTGGTTTTCGCCCACCAGAGACTCGGTCACCTTGAATACCTGGCTCGGTTAGCGCAATATTCAGCTCGACAGTGACAGCAATTTCCACACTGACTATTTCGCTTTCGTATGTCGCGATAATCGCAATACCATTTTCAACCAAATAGTTAACCGCATCACCTAACGCGCGAGGACTAACGTTGATCTGTTCAAACGTCGAAGTATCCATGAATACGAAATCATCGCCATCTTTATATAGAAACTGCATGTCCCCTTTTTCGAGAATCGCTTGCTCAACTCGAATACCTGCGTTGAATGTGCGCTCCAAGACGTTGCCGCTACGTAAATTACGAAGTTTTGTGCGAACAAACGCGCCACCTTTACCAGGCTTAACGTGCTGAAAATCGACAACCGTGAAAAGGTTGTTATCGATTTGAAGTGTGATGCCGTTTTTCAGGTCATTGGTTGTAATTGCAGGCACTGTCGATCCTTTTTGCTGTGGGTAAGAACCCGGCAGCCGCTCTGTGTGACGACCACAAGGTCTTCAATTCGCACACCACCGAGACCTTCACGATAG
>JABMNW010000157.1 GCA_013204455.1 Acidimicrobiaceae bacterium | reverse complement strand
AGTTTGTGTTGCACGCATCAACGGACTACTTATTACACGGTCGATGTTTGTCAGCACCGTCGCAATCTCCACAGCCTGGCGCTGACCAACTTCATCTAATGGTTGATCGATGCGACCTTGCAACTTGTGTTCGGCGTTGAGTGCCGTTCGGCCGTGACGAACAAGAATTAGCATTTAGTTGACAGTCATGTCATGCAATTTGGTATCACTTAGTTTGCCGTCGCGTAGTTTGTCACGACTTAGTTTTCCCTTGCCTAGGAATAGTCTTCGGCGGGACGCATCTGAAAGTGAGAAGTATCGCCAGGCAATTATCAGAGCAAACCCGCCAATTATCTCGAGCGGTATGTTCCAAATGCCACGTTCTAAAGATGGCAACGGAGTGCCAAGGATATTTGTGCCAGGGATATTTGTGCCAGTAAGCGGCCACCAGAATATTTTCGCATCAGTAAAAGCACCATCAAAAATAAGGTGCATAAACATACCGATCGGTATCGCTAGCAATCGTTGGCGTATCGGTCGACGACCAAAGGTCGCAAGCATGATTCCGAACAACACGACGACACTAGTAACGACACTGTGAAACGGTCCCGCTCCCCCGCCAAATCCAATGATTCCAGCGAACCCAACGAATCCAACGAGCCCAACGAGCCCATCCAGCACATCTGGAATCAGCGAAGCAATGGCTAATAATCTGTAATCAAATTTTGGGTCGCGAAACACATACCACACCGACCAAATAGATGTTGCAATAAACCAGAACAGCATTTTAATTAAAGCACCAACAGACAATCACAGTTGGGACACTCCGGCAATTCGCTCTCAGGAAGTTTCTTAAGCACCGAAAGTTCGACTTTGGAGAGGTCTAAGTGACATGACTGACATGTTGCACCATGCAGATCAGCAATTACCGCAGTTTTCTTCCTACTTCGTTTTGACTCATAGAACAAGACAAGTTTCGGATCAACGGCGCTAACAGCACCTGCCCGCTTTGCATCAAGTTCGGTATGTGAGAGATCACACTCCGCAATAACTTGCGTCAAGGCTTGGTTCGCTTGCTCAATCACTATTTCGTGGCGTGTAAGACGAGTGGTCAATTCAACAAGTTGTCGATCATATTGTTCGGCTAACTCAAGCAGGATCAGTTCGCGGTCGTCATTTAGGCTTCGTTCCTCAGTCGCCATCGCAATTTCGTGTTGCAGAGCTTCTGCTTCGCGCGGGGCGATAATCGTTTTGAGTTGCTTGCCAAACTTTGCAATCGCTGCCTCAAATATTTTGTTGGATGCTTCAAGTGCGTCAATGTCGCCCTGAGCAGACTTTTGTTGCACCGTGACTGTAACGATTTCTTTTTTTAGGCCAGCACCAACTGATGTTGCCGTAACTAGTGCCGTACGTTCTGCCAGCGTGGCAAGACGATGACGCAGTTGCATTAACGCAGTATCAATATGTTGTAGATCGAGTAGCGGTCGCAAAACAGCCATTACGGGGTCCCAGTCGTTGTTTGCACATAATTCGGCAAAGGCTTCGCACATTCATAAAAGTACAAACCGGGATCAGTTGTTGGCACTGGCGAATACGGATTGGTATCAGTCGGAGCAATTGTGGTTCCAGGAGTAAGCACGCTAATCACCACAGTATTCGGCACAGTCGTCTCAACCACTGCTGGCAAAACCGTCGTTGTGCTAGTTGATGTGGCCTTATTTTTGATCGGCGGAATTGTTCCAGAGATAACTTGGGCTACACATTCGTTGCCTGGCAAATACAGCCGAAGTGGTGCTCGTAGTGCTGGCGGCGGAGACGGAAAGTCGATTGGCGCTAAACCCTTGTGCACTACATCCATGTATGACTTCCAAATCATTGCTGGGAACATTGCACCTTGGACTCCTTCACGATTTCCGATTATGGCCGAAAATTCAGGGACATTGCGCTTGGTCATTTTGGTGTAACCCTTTGGATCGCCAACCCACACCGCCGTTGCATACTGTGGCGTGAAACCAACAAACCAAGCATTCGTGTTGTTAACTTGGGTACCAGTTTTACCCGCTGCAGGTCGACCATCTTCCAATGGCGTGCGACGAGCAGTACCGCGTTCGATTACTCCGCGCATCACGTCGGTTACATTATTAGCAACCTCGCTCGGCAAAGTTTGATCTGGTTTAGGTGATTCATACTGATAGATAACTGTTCCACGAGAATCTTCGATGCGTTCGATCATGTATGGCTTTATATGCACACCAGAGTTAGCAAGTGTCTGTGCCCCAGAAGCCATATCCATCGCACTGAGCTCGTTGGCACCAGTTGCCAAACTCGCATACGGCTGAATCGTGTATGTATCTTTGCTCAGCCACTCGGACGATGCCATGCGATACATCGTTTCAACGATTCGTTCGAGACCGACAATCTGTGACAACTTTGCATAGGCACAGTTAATTGATAACCAAGTCATCGTGCGCAATGGCGCCGTAGGTTGGCTGACTCCCTTGGTGATCTCAAATGGCT
>JABMNW010000156.1 GCA_013204455.1 Acidimicrobiaceae bacterium | reverse complement strand
TCAAAACCTTCGCCAAGTAACTCGAGGCTCATCACAACACATTCGCTGTGCCAACCTGGTCGACCTTCGCCCCACGGCGATGGCCACGCTGGTTCGCCATGTTTTGAAAATTTCCACAATACAAAATCTGCCGGATGGCGTTTTTGTTCAGCGCCAAAGACTGTTCGCTCACCAGCACCAGCAATCATCTCGTCAATACTTTGATGAGCAAGCAAACCATAATCTTTGACGACACTTGTGCTCATATATATTCCATCGTCTGTTTTGTAGGCCGCGTCTTTCTTAACTAGGTCGCTAATCAGACTGACAATTTGTACTACATACTCGGTTGCATGTGGCACATCTGTCGGACGCAATACATCAAGACGCGACATCGAATCAAACCATACGGATTCACATTTTTTGGCAATCTCAATCCATGATCGCTTTTCGCGTTCGGCACGATCAATGATCTTGTCATCAATATCCGTGACATTGGATACGAGTCGAACCTGCACCCCGGTCCATTCCATGTATCGCCGCAAGATGTCGTATACGAGCGTCGCCCGCCCGTGACCAATATGCGGTGGACCATAAACCGTTGGTCCGCAAAGATAAATACTCAGTTGGCCTGATATCCGTTGCTCAAGCAGACGAATTTTCTGTGTTGCGGTGTCGTACAAGTGCAGCACTATGTCTCAGCCTACGGCTGCAATATCGCCCAGAGCATGACATGAGTGTGGACTAGTGCGAGTACCGTTATTTCGTCATGTCACGTGTACCCGAGAAACCAACAATCGAAGGCCTCGACTCTCGATTAGCAGAGCAGTGGGAGCGCGATGGCGTCTACCGTTTCGACCGCACCGCCAATCGAAACGATATTTTTGCAATCGACACCCCGCCACCCACGGTGAGCGGCTCGCTGCACATCGGACATGTGTTTTCGTACACGCACACCGACACGCTGGCCCGATTTTGGCGAATGCGCGGTAAATCGGTTTTCTATCCAATGGGCTGGGACGACAACGGTCTGCCAACAGAGCGTCGGGTGCAAAATTATTTCGGTGTCTCGTGCGATCCATCGATGAGTTATGTTGAAACTTTCGAGCCACCATTTCGCGGCAATCCGACTAAGGATGCGCGAGCGATACCAATATCACGACCAAACTTCATTGAGTTGTGTGACGAACTTACTGCGCAAGACGAAAAAATCTTCGAGGATCTATTTCGTCGACTTGGACTTTCTGTCGACTGGAGTTTGCTCTACACAACAATTAGTGCGCACTCGCGACGTACGGCGCAATCTGCATTTTTACGTAACCTCTCGCGCAACGAGGCGTACACACAAGAAGCACCAACACTTTGGGATATCGACTACGGCACTGCAGTTGCACAGGCCGAACTCGAAGAACGCGAGCAGCCAGGCGCATATCATCAATTGAAATTTCATACGGCGGACGCATCACATAGTGCTGTAATTGTGGAAAGTACTCGCCCGGAACTCATCGCCGCCTGCGTGGCTCTCGTTGCTCATCCAGACGACGAACGCTTTAAGTCATTGTTTGGCCAAACAGTACGCACACCAATTTTCGATGTTGAAGTTCCAGTCCACGCTCACCCTCTGGCACAACCAGATAAAGGCTCGGGCATCGCCATGGTTTGCACATTCGGCGATTTAACCGACGTCACTTGGTGGCGTGAACTGAATCTTCCAACCCGCGCAACAATCGCTCGCGATGGCCGGATAATTCTCGACCCACCAGAAGTGATGACAGCAACGGCGCGCACGCAATACGCGCAACTTGCCGGTAAAACCGTCAAGCAGGCGCGGGCCACGATGGTCGAGTTGCTACGCCAAAGTGGGGAACTAGTGGGTGAACCACGCGCGATCACACACCCAGTCAAGTTTTATGAAAGGGGTGACCGCCCACTTGAAATTGTCACGAGTCGACAGTGGTACATCCGAAATGGTGGTCGCAACGACGATTTGCGCAACACGTTACTCGCACGCGGTGAGCAACTCACTTGGTATCCGGACTTTATGCAACATCGCTACGCGAACTGGGTCGGCGGGTTAAACGGCGACTGGCTTGTTAGTCGCCAGCGCTATTTTGGCGTGCCGATTCCACTTTGGTATCGACTTGACGCACAGGGTCAATTTATTTACGAAGATCCGATCATGCCTTCCGACGATCAACTGCCGATTGACCCAAGTACGGATGTGCCAATTGGATTTACGCCAGCCCAACGCGGTCAACCAAATGGATTTATGGGCGACCCAGACATCATGGATACTTGGGCGACATCTTCGTTGACGCCGCAAATTGCTGGGCATTGGATTGACGATAAAGATTTGTTCGCGCGAATCTTTCCAATGGATGTGCGACCGCAGGGGCACGAAATCATTCGCACTTGGTTGTTCGCCACGATGGTTCGGTCAAATTTTGAACACGGTGAAGTGCCTTGGAAGAACGCGGCTCTCTCTGGATGGATTTTGGATCCAGATCGCAAAAAAATGTCCAAGTCAAAAGGCAATGTCGTCACTCCAGTTGATCTGTTTGATCAGTACGGCAGTGACGCAGTGCGTTACTGGGCGGCATCTGCAAGGCCTGGTGTGGACACAACATTTAGCGAAGACCAAATGAAGGTCGGGCGTAAACTCGCGACAAAACTTCTTAACGTCACAAAATTCGTACTCGGCTCAGGTGAAGTTAATTACAGTGCGCAACCAACCGAACTAATCGATCATGCAATGCTGACGCGTTTGGCTGATGTTATCGCTGAGGCGACAACTGCTTTCGAGCAGTTCGACTATGCGCGAGCACTTGAGCGCACCGAGGCGTTCTTCTGGTGGTTTTGCGATGATTATGTCGAACTTGTCAAAACTCGCGCCTATGGAACTGGCACAGACTCTTCGTCGGCTCGTGTGTCATTACACCGAGCGCTAAGCGCATTGCAACGACTTCTGGCGCCAATGTTGCCGTTCGCTACCGAAGAAGTGTGGTCATGGTGGAAACAAGGTTCGATCCACAAAGCAACATGGCCAACTCATGACGAACTACTTAGCGGCGTTACAACATCAGATGAATCAGAAACATTGCTGAATACAACATGCGTGTTGTTAGCCGCTGTGCGTCGCGCAAAAACCGAAGCGAAAGTTTCACAGCGTGCCGAAGTTTCGCAGTTATTTATCACTGCACCGTCAACGACGATTGCGTTACTCGAACTGAACGCCACAGATTTACGCAACGCTGGTGCCATTCAAGAAATGAAGTTTTCTGGATCGACGAGCGATGCGATCACCGCTCAGGTCACACTCGCTGCGCCACTAGCCTAAATATCGCATGGGACGGCTCTCGAAAACTAACATTGGTGATCGTTCTCGACCGATCTCGCACTTCCTTGTGCTTGCGTTCAACATTGTTGTTGTGTTTTCTCTCCTGGCTGCTGGTCTCGGGTTGTTTTGGGTAAATGGCCGTGTTGGCCAGCGACTTGTCGTCACACTCGATAACCCTCAAAAGTCGACAAATTTGTCAGATACGCCAGCACCAACTAGTACCGACTGGGATCTCAACACCCAAGGTCTTGACGCCAAAAATTTCTTGCTCACGGGTTCGGATAACGGATCCTGCACCGACCCGGACAGTGTGACCGCTGGCGGCATTGGTGACCGGACAAATTTTGGAGAACGTAGCGACACGATCATGATTATTCGGATTGATCCAAATTCTAAACGCTCAGCAATCCTTTCGTTTCCCCGCGACTTGTGGGTTGACATTGCTGGAACAACCAGACAGAATCGCATCAACTCGGCATTTCAGAGCACCGACCCAAGAAGACTCGTCGCCACGATCGAGAAAAATTTTCAGATTCCCGTTGACCATTATGTAAACATTAACTTTTGTGCTTTCAAAGAAATCGTCACTGCCGTAGGCGGTGTGAAGGTTCCGTTTTTGTATCCGACACGTGACAAAAAAACTGGTTTCAATGTCACGGGCCCCGGTTGCATCACTTTCGATGGCGATACCGCGCTCGCGTACGTTCGCTCCCGATCCGGCTATCGATATTTCGACACGACAAAACAAAAATGGATTGAGGACCCGACTGGCGACCTTGGTCGGATCAGCCGACAACAAGATTTCTTGCGACGCTCAATGCAACGTGCACTTGACAAAGGATCATCCAGTCTTTCTGTTGCTAACAACTTGCTGAATGCAGCACTAAAGAACGTGACCACCGATGACGGTCTAACACTGCGTGGAATGCTGACTCTCGCTCAAGCAATGCGCGATCTAAACACACGCACAGTAGCGACATACACGATTGAGTCGTATTCAAAACGGATCGGCGAATTATCGGTTTTAATTCCGTCGACTAAATCCGTCACGATGCAACAAATTTTGGCGATCTTCCAAGGTAAAGCTCCATTAGCTGTGCAACAAACTGCAATGCGTCCATCGGTCGAGCCGAATGTTGAATTAGTTGCTCAACGTATTAATTCTGCTACAACTACTGTTCCGACGACTATTCCAATCACTTCCCCAGAACAAAAGACAATCGGCGTCGTTCCGCCAAATGACCCTGACTGCCGCTAATCAAAAACTCGGAATACACAATCGCACTGAAACAGTGTTGGCTACTATTGCCACGGGGCCTTAAATGAAAATAGTCATTGCAATCGTCATCATTGCAGTCTCATACGCGTTGGGCACGTTTCCAAGTGCGGCGATCGTGGCGAGTCGCAAAAAACTCGACATCACAAATGTTGGATCGGGAAATCCTGGTGCCTCGAATGTGATCCGTGAGCTGGGATGGAAAGTCGGACTTGTCGTCTTTCTAGCGGATATGGCCAAAGCGGCGATGGCCGTTGGCCTTGCGGAGTTGGTGATAAATGAACAACAAGGATTTATGTCGGAGAGGCCTTTATCGTATGCGTGTTTGTTCGCCGCAATTCTCGGGCATTCGTATCCAATAACGCGAAAATTTAAAGGTGGCAAAGGTGTCGCTTGCGGTGGTGGCGGTATGTTTGTACTCTTCCCGCTCGTAAGTCTTGTGTTATTTACTTCGTGGTTCGTTCTCACAAAACTCACGCATAAAGCATCTGTGGCATCACTAACGATTTCGATTGCCCTACCGATCGGTATGTGGATTGACGGCGCCGAGAATTGGGAGATCGTCGCGACTGTGGCACTGGTCGTATTTATTATCGCCAAACACTTACCCAACTTACGCAGGTTGAAATCACATAACGAACCAGACATCTAAACTGACGTAAGTCAATTTCACCAATGATTCCTATCCTCAACACATTCTTCGACTGGCTTAAAGACTCTTCGTCCTCGCCTTGGTTTTATTTGATTATTTTTGTGATTGCAGTGCTTGACTCGCTCATTCCGATCGTTCCGAGTGAGACTCTTGTGATCATCGGCGGAGTTAGTGCTGGAGGTGGTTCACTCTCCATTGTGTTTGTAATACTTTGTGCCGCGAGCGGTGCATTCGTAGGTGACAACTTAAGTTTTTTTCTCGGACGAGAAGCAAGCGATTGGGTAATTCGCCGACGCACTCGCACCGAAAAAAATGCACGACAAATGGCAAAGATCGTTGAACAGATCCATGAACGCGGCGGAATGTTACTAATCACCGCAAGATTTATTCCAGGTGGACGCACCTTGGTCACACTTTCCTGTGGAGTAACTCGTCAACCTCGACGTTGGTTTATCGGTTGGGCGATCGTCGCGGCAAGTGTATGGTCACTTTATGCATCGCTGCTTGGTTTTATTGGTGGCAAATCTTTTGCCGACAATCACACAAAGGCATTCCTGATTGCATTCGCTGGTGCATTCGGAGTGACAATAGTTATTGAAGTCGTTCGTACGATCATGCACAGATCAAAACGGGGCATGGAAAATAAATGAGTTGCTCCCTGTACGGTGAATCCAAGTGACTCTGCGATTAAATGTTCAGTCGATGGCGTGGAGTCGCCAGATTGATGATGTTGCCACAAGCATTGGCGACATCGTGCCAGTTGTAAAGGGCAACGGCTATGGATTTGGTCGATTGGCGCTGATGCCGTATGCCGCATCGCTTGGCAACGAAATCGCTGTCGGCACAATTTTCGAGGCACACGATGTACCGGAAAGTCGCACCGCGATTGTGCTCACACCAGCAGGAAGCCACCTTCCGGCCTCCCTACCCGCAACTGCAATTCTGACAGTTGGCTCGGTCAAACATGTCGAGAATCTACGAACAAATTCGTGGCGTGGTTCAGTAATTGTAAAACTTTCGTCTCGAATGAATCGTTACGGCGCAAAGCCAGATGAACTTAACGATCTATTAAATGCGATTAAAGAATCTGGACTAACACAAATTGGATGGTCAATCCATCCACCGCTGGATGGTCCGACCAACGATCACGTCGCCGAGATTCACGCATGGATGTCGCGGCAATCATCGGAGTTGCCGTGGTTTGTCAGCCATATTGACGAGTCTGGTGCGGCGTCCCTGCGTACGGCGTTTACCGGTAGCCGCATTCGCGTACGGGTTGGAACATCGCTTTGGCTCGGCGATAAGTCGATGATCGAACTTAGTGCCGATGTTTTAGATCTGCACGCAGTTCAATGCGGCGACACTGCCGGCTACCGGAATTCTCCAATCACACAAGATGGCTCTCTTGTAATGATCGGCGCCGGCACAAGTCACGGTATCCAGATACTTCCAACAGAACTGAGTCCGTTTCACTTTCACAAATCCCGACTTAATCTTCTTGAGCCATCGCATATGCACACGTCGATGATTTTTGTACCAACTGGTACGCGATGTCCAGAGGTTGGCGACAGCGTTGATGTGCAACAACCATTGACTCGGGTTTATCCCGACTATATTTCTTGGGACTAATCGCATCTAATGGCGCTTGACAACCGTGTCGGAACTAGCAACGCGCCCAATCGTGTAGATAACGCACGGATTGCGAGTTTGGATGTAATGCGCACGATTGCGCTATTCGGGATCATCGTGCTTAATTATCACGGCTACCTTAATTTTTCGACTGCTTCTCAACCTTTTGTGCCATCAATATTTGAACGCTGGTGGCACCCATTTAATGGAGTGCTGGCGAATCCATTTCCTGTCGGTTTTGTGATGATCGCCGGCATGGGAGTGTCGCTGCTTGTTGGCGTTAATAACTCGGATCAAATGCTGGAAACAAAACGCGGACGATTAGTTCGGCGCGGTCTATTTTTATTCACGCTTGGCTACGGCATCAACTGGATCTGGCCAGGCACAATTCTCACCTATTACGGAGCATTCTTTTTGGTTGCGAGCATCATTGCAACTTGGTCGAAACGACGACTAATCGCACTGGCTTTCGTCGCATCTGCGATCGCCGCACTTGTTGAGTGGTGGCGACTCGATCAATCATTTAAAGGCAACTTCACATCATGGCTGTCGCCAGCCGAACCAAATACCCCGCGGAATCTGTTAATTCGAATATTCATCGACTACACACATCCACTGTTTCCATGGTTGGCATTTTTTATTGCTGGTATTTTACTTGGGCGTGCTACTAGTCGTCTCGGTGCGATTCGTTTGCGTTTATTGGCAATTGGCGTTGCGGCCACAACCGTGCCTTACTTTATAAATGCAACAGTTAACTCAATAGCGACAACATCAAGTCAGAACGACGAAAGACTGCGACATCTAGCCTCAACTCGCCCATTTGATCGCGGTGTGCTCTATGTCGTCTCGGCACTTGGCATTGTGATCACTGTGTTTGCGATCGTCACATACATCTGCGAGCGGTTCAGCGATTCTTGGATCGTCAATCTTGCACAGCACGCTGGGCAAATGACTCTGACGATTTATCTTGCACATATTTTTATTTATAACGTCGTCGTGGACTGGTTTAAACTAATCACCCCAACCGGGTTGGATAGCGCAATAATCCTCAGCCTCGGCGTGTATCTGACTGGCGTGTTTTGGGCGAATTGGTGGTACAAGCGATTTGGTCGTGGGCCCGCAGAACGTATTTACCGCTTTTTCGGTGGCTAGAAATTTAATCCATTCACGTCACTCGATTTGTTGACTCACGGATCTCATCGTGTTTTCTTGTCGCAACTAAGTCCCGAATGCGCGAAAACCCATCCCAAACTTCGGCATAACTCGTTGGTAGTGGAGAAATTGCCAAACGCAAACAATCTGGTCTCCTGAAATCGCCGATTACATTTCCAAAAATTCGCATCGCTTCTGAAATTTTCCTTGCTTGCGGATGACGTAAAGTTATGTGGCCGCCTCGATGTTTGGCGTCGCGCGATGTAACGAGCGAAAACCCAAGCGGTGCTAACCACGCATCGTGTAGTGCGATCATCAACTCGGTGCCGTGTGCTGCCTTACGCGCAATTGCAGGTAGCCCAGCCTGTTCAATCATCGAAAATGCTGTGCTGACACAACGCAGGCCGACAATTGAAGGGCTGGCCACTTGATATCCACGCATCCCCGGAGCACGCTCAAAACCTTGGCCCATTTCAAACTGATCTTCTTGAGCGAACCAACCTTGAATCGGCACTCCGAGTTTATTTTGAATCGCGCGACTGACATATAACCACGCTGGGGATCCAGGCCCAGAATTGCCGTACTTATAAGTACAACCAACCGCCAAATCCACGCCATCGCGATCAAATTGCAATGGCACTACCCCGACACCGTGACTTGCATCCCAGACGAAGAGTGCTCCAGCATCTCGCGCCAGTTTTGTAAGTTTCGCCACATCGTGTAGTGATCCCGATCGATATTGGATGACCGACAACGTAACTAGAGCGACATTCTCACTCAGCACCGCTGCCAGCATTTCTGTCGAAACAAATTCTTCGCCGTGATCATCATCAATTAGAACAAGTTTCAACCCCCGTTGCTTACAGATTCCTTCCAAGACGTAACGATCAGTCGGAAAGTTTGCTGTATCGCTGATAACAATGTTTCGCCCAGGTCGAGCATCAACTGCGGCACAACAAAGTTGATAAAAGTTGACGCTCGTTGTATCGACACAAAGCGTTTGGCCGGCAGTTGCACCGAGTGCAGAACGGCCGATTAAATCACCGACTGTTTGCGCTTCGTCAATCCACTGCGCCCAGCCAGAGACAAGTTTCGTGCCCCACTCATGGCGCAGGTAATTTTCTACAACCGTGATTGTTTCACGCGGAATACGGCCCAACGAATTGCCATCGAGATAACACAACGACGGATCGTTAATTAGAAATTGCTGGCGATACTTGGCGAGCGGGTCTTGCGCATCCAATGCTTCGGCAGTACTTCGCATCGTCATGCTTTTTGACATACGCTCACCGTATATGAATTCTGCTGATAAAACTAAAAGCTTTGAATCTGCCGTTACTTACTCTTCATATTTGAAGATCGATGAATTACTAGACCTTCAACAGCCTCGCTCTGACGGTCCCGAACATGACGAGATGCTGTTTATAGTTGTGCACCAAACGTACGAGTTGTGGTTCAAGTGTGTGTTGCATGAACTCACCCGCGCGCAGCAGGTCTTAGATGCTGGTGACACACATGCTTCCCTGGCCGTACTCGGTCGTGTTCGTACGATTTTTAAAGTCCTTGTTAGTCAGGTTGACATTTTAGAAACGATGACTCCATTGCAATTCAATTCGTTTCGCGATCGGCTTGAAGCCGCAAGTGGTTTTCAATCTGTGCAGTTTCGCGAACTTGAAGCCGTGCTCGGTAGACGAGATCCATCAATGGCAAATCACCTTGAACCGGATAGCCCAGCCCATTTGCGAGTGATCAAGGCAATGAGTCGTCCAGCATTGTGGGACTCGGTAATTAATTATCTAATTAAACGCGGTCACACAATGCCAGCAGAAGTAACCAATCGCAATGTTAGCGAAGAGTATCTAGCCAATGACGCTGTGCAGGCGTCGTTGGCAAATACCTACCGCCGAGATCCAGAAGCCGCGTTGTTGCTTGAGCGACTAATTGATATTGACGAAGGTCTGCAAGAGTGGCGTTACCGACACGTGAAAATGGTCGAACGCACGATCGGAATGAAGCACGGCACGGGCGGATCAAGTGGGGTGGCCTATCTTGCCTCGACACTGTTTAAGCCAACGTTCCCCGACTTGTGGGCCGTGCGTTTGCGCTTCTAATGAAAAACTAGAAATGCAAACTGATTGGAACCCACTGCTTGGCACGGAGTTAAAAAAGACGTACTTTAAAGAACTCCAGAAATTCGTTTCTGATGACCGAAAACAATTCACCGTGTATCCAGCACACGAGAATGTTTTTGCCGCACTGCATCTAACGACATACGCCGACACACGAGTAGTGATACTCGGTCAAGATCCATACCACGGCCCAGACCAGGCACATGGATTATGTTTCTCCGTGCAACGCCATGTTGCGATTCCGCCATCACTGGCAAACATTTATAAGGAACTTCGCGCAGATCTCAACGTCCCCACGCCTAAGCATGGCAACTTAGAACATTGGGCACGTCAAGGGGTGCTGTTGCTAAATACAACGCTTACTGTTCGCGCCGGTGAGGCTGGTTCGCACCAAGGTCACGGTTGGGAAACTTTTACCGACGAAGTAATTCGTACGGTCAACGCCAAGTCGCACTCTGTTGTCTTTGTTTTGTGGGGAGCGTTTGCCCGTAAAAAGAAAGCGCTGATTGACACAACCAAGCATCACACCGTTGAAAGTGCACACCCATCACCATTGTCTGCACATAACGGCTTTTTCGGCTCACGACCATTTACCAAAATAAACACAGCGTTAATTAATTCAGGACTTGCGCCAATTGACTGGACTAGCCGACTAGAGCGTGACGATCGCTAAGGTGGTTGCGTTATGGGAACAGTACGTCGTCACGTTTTCGTTGATTGCGATGCCGACACTGTATGGAAGTTTGTTGGCTCTCCAGAACGACTGAACGAGTGGTTTCCAATTACATCATGTCGCGTCGAAGGCAAAAAGCGTTGGATAACACTCGCCTCTGGGATTACTTTCGAAGAAGACATCATCACTTTGGATCACGACCTACGGCGCTTCCAGTACAAGATTGTCAACAATCCATTGATCACCTTTCATCTCAGCACTGTTGATGTAATTCCAGACGGTCCAAATCGTTGCATCGTGATGTACTCAACTGATATGGAACCAGAAGTTCTCGCATTGCCGATTGGTGGCGCCGCCGGAGTTGGTCTTAAAAAAGTTAAAGAAATGTTTGATCAAAAACGCTAATGGGTCGCAAGATTCTTTTTATCACGACTGATCAGCAGCGATACGATGCACTCGGTTGTAACGGCGGAAAGATCGCGCGCACACCGAATATCGATGCACTAAGTCGAAACGGAATCACATTCGACCGCGCACATCCGCAAAATGTTGTATGTATGCCATCACGCAGCACAATGATCACCGGTCAACACGTCAGCACACATGGTGTGTGGATGAATGGCGTGCCACTGCCGCACGATGCTCCAAGCATTGCTGCTGATTTACGTGCAGTCGGTTATGCCACTGCACTAATCGGCAAGGCGCACTTCGAGCCATTACTTGATCCGTTTCTACGATTCACCGAAAATCAACTCGGCAATGAACATAAAACCACAGATAATCCTGCCGATCCACACCGCGGTTTTGACCACATGGAATTGGCCACACACGGCGCTGCTGGTCAACTGCATTATTCACAATGGGTTCGCGAAAAACATCCCGAGGTCGTCGGCGGTTATTACAACGTGCTTGACAATGAACTCCAGGTCAATGCGCAAGGTGGTGGCGAAACGAATGCTCCGCAAGTGAAAGTCAATCCAATTCCGCGCGAGTGGTATCACACTCATTGGGTGGCGCAACGCACAATCGATTGGCTTAAGTCGCTACCCGCAGACCGGGACTGGTTTTGCTGGATGAGTTTCCCCGATCCGCATCATCCATGGGATCCCCCAGCATCTGAGTTACACCGTGTGCGTTGGCAAGATTTAGATCTACCGCACGGTTACATCGAAAATAAATCAAAACGTGAATCTGTCATTGACGATAAGTTGCGTCACTGGCGTGGTTGGTATGACGGAACATTTGTTTCCAATTACGAAGCACCTGCGCGGTGGGTGCCGGCCACATTGACTGCCAATCAAGTGCGCGAAGTAAATGCAGTCACTCATGTCGAAAACGAACTGATAGATGAAGCCATTGGTGATGTACTTAGTGCGATTGATTCACGCGGTTGGGGAGCTGACTTAGATGTGTTGTACACAACGGATCACGGCGAATTCCAAGGTGACTTTGGTTTGTTGTTTAAAGGTCCGTATCACGTCGATTCATTAATGCGATTGCCACTTATTTGGCGACCAGCACCGAGTACGAATACCCAACCGGCGCGCGTTGCCGCACCCATTGGTTTGGTATCACTTGCGGCAACTTTTGCTCACATTGCTGGTCTAGATCAACCTGATTATGTTGAAGCACCGCGCCTACCAGTTGATAACACAGACGCAAAAAAACTTGGCCACGAACGCGTGCTGACAGAATGGGACAGCGTGTTGTTTGGCAAGATTGTTCATCTGCGCACAATTTGTCGCGATAACTGGGTTTGCACCGCCGCCATGGCAGGCACGATGAATAATCAAGGTGAAGGAGAACTTTACGACTTGAGTAGCGATCCACTACAACACGTCAATCGTTGGGATGATCTATCGGTGCGGACTCTACGTGATGACTTACTTACCGACTTGTGGGATAATTTACCGGCACAAAATTTGCCGTTGCGCACCATGGACGCACCGGTCTGAACTAGATAGCGGGCACTTGCTGTGTGATGCAGTGAATTCCGCCGCCGACCAATGCAAGTATCTCGCCAATCTCAAGACCAATAATGTCGCGATCGGGAATATATTCGCCAAGCAGTGCCAGCATTTCACTATCGGCATAATTTCCGCACACTGGCACAATTACTGCACCATTGCATAAGTAAAAATTTAGATACGGCACGGCGGCACGGGTTCCATCAGTTGTAACGAACGGCAGGACAGGAATCTCGCGTACATTAAGCCCCGCCGCTCGAGCAACAGCGATATTTGCAGCACACCGCGCAAAATCATCCTCACTTGGATCACTGCAACCTTGCATAATTACCTCTCCGGCACCGATAAACGCTGCGACATTGTCAACATGACCATCGGTGTCGTCGTCTAGTGCTAATCCGTATGGCAACCATACGACTTTTTGTTGACCAAGTTCGCTGCATAATCGCGCGGCAATCTGCTCGCGACTCAGATTTGGGTTTCGATTTGGATGCAAAAGACATTGTTCGGTTGTGATCAGCGTGCCCGCACCATCAACATTTAGCGAACCACCTTCCAACACCATCTCGATTTGGCGCGATGTCTGACCCGCATAGTCTGCCCAGCGCTTGGCAATCGTCGCATCTTTGTCGTATGGAATAAATTTATTACCCCAGCCGTTAAATACCCAACATGTTGCAATTAGTTTGCCGTTCTCGACCACATAATTTGGTCCCGAATCGCGAAACCATGCATCATCGATTTCAAGCGCAACAATTTCAACATCTTCGACACATGCTTGCCGAGCATCGTCGACCTGGGATTGATTAACAATCATCGTCACTGGCTCGTATCCAGAAATTGTGTTGGCTAACGCGGCATGCGCTGTCTGCGCTTGAGCTAAGCGTGAGCCGTAGATCTCGAATCTGGCTGGCCAACAAATAACGGTGCGTTGATGCGGAGCGAATTCCGCGGGCATGCTCACGCGTCAAATCCATCCAAGGTCATCAATGGCTGATACAACTCCGGACGACGATCGCGAAATAATCCCCAGGCGTTTCGCGCTAATTGTTGTTCGTCGAGGTCAAATGTCGCCAACAAAACTTTTTCTTCGGTACGGTCTGCTTCGGCAACTATGGCTCCTGTGGCGTCACAAATAAACGACGATCCATAGAAAGTAATGCTTGTCGGATTACCAACTTCGAGTCCGGTCCGATTGGCAGCTACTACTGGCGTCAAGTTACTGGCTGCATGTCCTTGCATTGCTCGTTGCCAGTGGCCAGATGAATCCCAATCAGGGTCTTGTGGTTCGCTACCAATTGCTGTTGGATAAAACAGGATTTCTGCTCCTCGTAACGCCATCACGCGCGCGGCCTCGGGAAACCACTGATCCCAACAAATACCCACACCAATCTTGGCGTGTCGAGTTTTCCAGACCCGAAAACCTGTGTCACCTGGACTGAAGTAAAACTTTTCGTTATATCCAGGTCCATTTGGAATATGGCTCTTACGGTAAGTGCCAAGCACTTGTCCATCAGCGTCAATAATCGCCACACTATTGAAAAGCGAATTGTTCGCCCGCTCATAAACACTGATCGGTAGTACAACATTCAGTTCCTTGGCTATCTTGCAAAAATGTGTGACAGTCGGGTGGCTGGACATTTCTTTAGCCCGCTCAAGATCTTGAATGCTCTGGTCCTTACAGAAATAAGGGCCCTCAAATAACTCAGGAATCAGAATAATTTGTGCACCTTGCACCACGGCACTTCGCACGAGTCGCTCGGCAGTAGCAATATTGCTGGCAATATCAGTCGTCATCGACATCTGTATCGCGGCAACGCTAAGTTTTCTCATTTAACTAACTATCGAGTTGTGCTTTAATTGCGCTCAGAACTTCCGGTGCGTCTGGTAGAACTTTTGGATGAAATCGTGCGACGACGTTCCCTGAACGATCAACTAAAAACTTCTCAAAGTTCCATCGAATGTCACCAGTGTGACCATCGGCGTCAGCGGTCGAAGCCAAAATTTCGTAAAGTGCGTGGCGACTTGGACCATTTACATCAACTTTTTCGGACATCGGAAAAGTCACTCCGTAGTTTTCTGAGCAAAATGTCTTAATCTCGCTCCCCGTGCCTGGCTCTTGCTCGAGGAATTGGTTACATGGCACCCCAACAACGCAAAAACCTTGCGCCGAATACTCCTTGTGCAGTGCTTCGAGTGCTGTGTACTGCGGGGTTAAACCACACTTGGAAGCCACATTGACAACAAGGGCTATCTTTCCTTTAATCGAGCCAAGCAAGTCACTTGAGCCCGTTAATCCAGCGATTTTTGCGTCGTATGCCAACATTTTGTCTCCCTGTTCATTTTCGCCGTTCGTTCTCACTGTCTGTTTTCACTAAATTGCCGTATTGGCAATGCTACTAACAGACCTGCTACACAACACAGGTGCCCCGTTCGCAGTTTGACGCCAAATTTTATAAGCGGTTCTACTCGGTAACGCCAATACATTCGCGCCGCAAGATCCAAACACTCGCCTCTGGGATACATCAACTTTGCGCCTGGTGGGATGTGCCAGTGCGATCTATGTTGGATGTTGGTTCAGGTGTCGGCTACTGGCGGGACTGGCATCTAAAAAACTTTCCGCGTACGCAAGTGGTTTCAGTAGATGTAAGCGAACACGCGTGTAAAAAGTACGGTCACGAGCAACGCGACATCAGCACATGGACACCGACAAAACAATTTGATCTCGTAATCTGTCAAAGTGTGTTGCAATATCTTGATGACCGCACGGCACGGGCGGCAATCAAAAATTTGGCAAAAGCCACGCGACATGTTTTGTTTTTCGAAGTTCCAACGTGTGGCGATCTTCGACACAGTATCGATCGCAGTGTGACTGATCTCGAAATTTATTCACGTACGGGCGCTTGGTACCGGAAGGAACTTTCTCGACATTTCACTCAAGTTGGGGCGGGTTTATGGATTGCAAAATCAAGCAGCATCGTGTTGTACGAACTAGAGCACAACGCGAAATAACGCCCGTAGTATTTGCGTATGGCATTCGCATATCGGATCTGCAATCAATAACGATCCTTATGAATTAGCGCAACGCGCCGCAGAGCACATCGTCTCGGCATTCGGTGAGTCACATGATCTGTTGGCAATCTTGGGCTCGGGTTGGGCGCACGCTGCATCGGTGCTCGAAACAACCAAAGAAATTCATGTCACCGATATCCCGGGTTTCACCAAGCCATCTGCGATTGGGCATGGTGGTTCGCTGAAGAGTGTCGCAGTCGGTAAAACACGCGTGCTGTTACTAACTGGTCGAACACATCTTTACGAAGGTCACGGAGTCAATTCGGTCGTGCATGGTGTACGCAGTGCTGCGTTCGCCGGATGTAAAACAGTTGTACTAACTAATGCTGCCGGATGTCTTCGCACCGATTGGGGTGTCGGTGCAACTGCGTTGATCTCAGATCACATAAATCTCACTGGTCATTCGCCGCTCACTGGCGCTAATCCACCATCCCCACTACATGGACGATTCGTGGACTTAACTGATGCTTACAGTTTGAGGTTGCGCGCACTTGCCAAACGTGTTGACCCGTCACTTAACGAAGGTGTGTATATGGGATTTCATGGTCCGCATTTTGAAACCCCCGCCGAAATTCGTGCCGCGCGGTCATGGGGCGCGGACCTTGTTGGTATGTCTACTGTGCTGGAGACTATCGCCGCCCGGCATATGGGAATGGAGGTTCTCGGATTGTCACTAGCGACAAATCTTGCCGCCGGAATGACTGGCGAAAAACTTTCTGGTGACGAAGTTCTCGCAATTGGTCAAGCAGCGGCAACTCGTGTTGGTGGTTTGCTTGCTTCAATCCTCAAACAGATCGATCTTGAACGAGAAACAAAATGACTAGCGTAAATTCTGCGGAACAGGATCTTTTGGCAATCGTCAATGCGCAGATCGTTACCGTCGATGTTTCAGGCACAGTCATTGCAAACGGTTCGTTAGTCGTCGGATCTAATGGCGCGATTCGCGCTTTGGGAAAGGGCTCTGTTCCTCACGACGCTCTCGAAACAATTGACGCACGTGGTGCGATCGTGATGCCTGGATTAATTAATGCTCACACACATCTTGGAATGACATTGTTCCGTGGCCTCGGTGACGACATGAGTCTGGAAGATTTTCTTGCACGCCTAATGCCTGCAGAATGTAAAGTGCTCTCGCCCGAGGCTGTGCACGCTGGAACCGAACTTGCCGCGCTCGAGTCGCTACTTGGTGGGATCACAACTTCACTAGATATGTATTACCTGCCCGAGGCCGCACTTGCCGTTGCAATGTCAAGTGGCATGCGAATTCAAACCGGGCCAAACTTTTTAGAATCTGATGGTCCAGAGCCTTTGCCATTTAACGAACGCCTGGCCTGGGCAGAGAAATGGCTGGCGGTGCCACGAGATTCTGCTGGCTCAACAGGTTGGTTGGCACCGCACAGCACCTACCTGCTTGGCGAGGATCACTTGCGACAAATTGCCGATCTCGCTTCTAGATACGAAGCTCGAATTAATGTTCACGCCGCCGAGACAGTTGGCGAGATGCAAGCAGTTGCCGCACGCCATGGTGGACGAACTCCGATACAGGTCCTTTCCGATACAAATTTGTTACGCCGTGCAGTATTGGCGCACGGGATACATCTCAGCGATGCAGATATTGCACTGATCGCCGCCAACAATGCATCGGTTGTTCATTGTCCGGCGTCAAACTTTAAACTTGCCAGCGGAGTTGCACGAATTTTGGATCTACAACGCCTAGGGGTCAATGTTGCGCTAGGTACCGATGGCCCTGCATCTGGAAACGACCTTGATTTATGGATTGCAATTCGTTTGGCGGGATATATGCAAAAAATGATGGCACATGACCCGACAGTTTTGCCCGCGCTCGAGATTGTTCGCATGGCTACTATCAACGGAGCGCGGGCACTTCAAATAGATCATCTAATTGGTTCGCTAGAAGTTGGTAAACGCGCTGATCTAATCGTGTTGGATGCAGATTCGCCGTCGTTAGTGCCATCATTCGATCCGCACGTAACTATTGCTACGGCGGTAACTCGCGCCGATGTTTGCCATGTCATAGTTGATGGTCGCGTAGTTGTAAAAAATCACATGCCCCTGACGATTGATCGCCAATCTGTGCTTAGTGCTGTGCGCGCCCTTGGTGCCGATGTCTTGGCAAGCGTCAACTCCAGATAAATCAACCACTACCACTATTGTTGATTCTTGTGACGCAACATCATATTGACTGGACTGCATTGCGCTCAGCCGCACTTGCAGTTGCTAAAAACGCGTATGCACCGTACTCAAAATTCAATGTTGGAGCAGCAGCACTCGTCGATGACGGGCGAATTATCACTGGTTGCAATGTCGAAAACGCATCTTACGGGATGGCGTTGTGTGCCGAATGCGGTGTGATCAGTGAATTGATTCGTTCGGGTGGTGGACGACTAGTCGCCGTGTGCACCGTTGGAAATGGTCAGCCAGTAACGCCATGTGGTCGTTGTCGGCAATTATTGTGGGAGCATGGTGGGGCTGATATGTTGCTCGAAGTAAACGGTGTACCGCGTCGGCTGAACGAAATGTTGCCGAATGCGTTTCCTGATGAGTCTGTTTTTGTTGCACAAAATATCGGAAATAAAAAATGATCACAAAAGATGGGGTGAGCCGATCGCAAACTGAATTTTTTAGCGAGAACGGTTACCTCGTTCTGCCAGACTTCATCGACGCGCAAGCATGTCTGCAACTTCGTGATCGGGCGATGTATCTTGCAGAAACTCTTTGCCCCACGCCACAAGAAGCAACCGTGTTTACCGCTGACGGCACTGCAGAACATGCCACGGATAACTATTTTCTGTCAAGCGGCGACAAAATCCGTTGCTTTTTTGAGAAAGACGCTTTCGACGAAAACGGCAACCTGCGACAACAAGCGCATCTTTGTCTGAACAAACTCGGTCATGCAATGCATGATCTGGATCCAGTATTCCGCGATTTCAGTCACTCCGTTCGCCTTGCCGCCGTCGCGCAATCTGTTGGACTCG
Source organism: Acidimicrobiaceae bacterium (assembly GCA_013204455.1). Taxonomy (GTDB): domain Bacteria; phylum Actinomycetota; class Acidimicrobiia; order Acidimicrobiales; family Ilumatobacteraceae; genus BACL27. Next base: position 1,292 of record JABMNW010000156.1, on the reverse strand, counting down.
CCCAAGAGTTGCTTTTGCAATCGATGTACATTTTCAAACAACCACGCATTGGCGGCGAAGTTGCTTGCCATGTCGATCACACATATCTATGGACAGAACCACAATCAGTAGTTGGCTTCTGGTTTGCAATCGACGATGCAACTACGCAGAACGGATGCATGTGGGCGCTACCTGGTGGGCACCGCATCCCAGTGAAGACTCGAAACCGAGTCAACGAATCTCGCACGGTAAGCACCATGGAAGTTCTTGATCCAACGCCATATCCAACTGAAGGTCTCGTACCACTCGAAGCGCCACGTGGAACCCTGATCGTGCTCAACGGCACTCTGCCACATCGGTCTGGACCAAATACGAGTGACAAACCGCGGCATGCCTACACGATTCACGTAATTGACGGCACTGCTGATTACCCGCCCGATAACTGGCTCCAGCGTCCATCAATGCCGATGCTGGGCTTTATGAACTAGTTTTATGAACTAGTAGTTATTAGTTAGCAAGTATCTCGCGAGTTGCAGATGTCCCAAGGCGTGATGCCCCAGCACCAATCATTGCTAGCGCAGTTTGGCGTGTGCGAATACCACCACTGGCCTTAACGCCGATCGAGTCGCCAACGGTTGCTCGCATTAGTTCGACCGCATGCAACGAAGCGCCTCCAGATTTATGAAATCCAGTTGAAGTTTTGACAAAGTTTGCGCCATTCGCGACGGCAACACGACATGAGGTCACGATCTGCTCATCAGTTAATGCAGCCGACTCAATAATCACCTTCAATACATGTCGCGATGATAAAGCCGCACGGACTGCCGCTATCTCTTCACCAAGTTCTAGCCATTTGGCGGCGAACGCATAACCCAGATTCACAACCATGTCGATTTCTGTCGCGCCATGGTCAACTGCTCGTGCCGCCTCAAACGCCTTGACACTCGGGTCGTGTGCGCCAGATGGAAACCCGACAACACAAGCAATCGCGATATTCGCTGGCAACGAACCCTCTGTCAACGGCAAAAGTGACGGAGATAAACAAACTGCGGCGACGTTAAATTCACCTGCTTCTTTGCATAATTTGGCGATGTCTAAAGAAGTTGCCTCAGGCGCCAACAAAGTGTGATCAATGTATCCAGCAAGTTCTAGTGGTGTCATTTCAATATCCACCTTATATCGCCTTATATCGGCGTAGCTTATATCGGCGTATCGTTTTTTTCTTAATGCCAATGAACCTGTAGCATCTCGATGCGAGATGGCAACACTGCGATTTAATTACGGCACAATGGGCTCGGGCAAAAGCACACTTG
>JABMNW010000155.1 GCA_013204455.1 Acidimicrobiaceae bacterium | reverse complement strand
TTGAGTTAAAAGCCACATGGGCAACGATTGACATCCCCAGTCGTTTCGTAAAATGAAAGCAAGCGCCAAGGACAAGGGCAAAAGCAAACAGTCCTGGAAATTCAACCAGTTTTAGATGAACTCCGGCAAACCAAATCGCCGTCACGACCAGAGCCACGACATCGTTGATACGGTTCCGTAAACCACCGTGGATAAATCCGCGATAGACGAGTTCCTCGACAAATGGTGCGCCTAGTACGACGACGACGATCAGCACGAAAAGCCATGGTCCATGTGCGTTGTCAAAAAGATCGCGCGCTCGTTTTTCTACCTTTTCTGGCGCAAAGGTCTCGGGAAACGCAACACGAAATGGCCACATTACTAATCCAACAAGAACGAGTTGACTAAGCACGCCAATTGGAATGCCAACAAGGTCTATGCGACGAAACCGTAGAAAAAAATCTTGCGAAAAATTGCCGCTACCAAGACGGCGAGATACAACCAACAAACCAACAACGAACGGCACCCACAATGCAACGGCAGATACACCAAGAAACCATTTCGGCTCATTGCCTTGTTGCATATTAATGTTGCCAGTAAGACCCAATATCGCAGTCGTAACTACGAGTGCAATGCCGTAACCCGTAATCCATGTACCAACAATTACGCCTATAGAAAACTGCTTGGCCGAGAACTGCTTGCTTGCTTGCTGATTTATATTTTCATCCCGCCAGGCGGTTTGGGATAACTAATCTAAAACGATTACGACGATCTTCGAGTCGCCATCCTGACGGTGCCGTGATTCGCAGACCATGTCGATCACATAAGTCATACGCATGTGGATCTCGCTCGCCAGTTAAGTCGTCAATCCACACAAGCGCACGGCTGTATTGATAGGTCAATGTGATCGTTGCAAGTTCGTTGCAAGTACACCTAGAGCAACGACGCGGCATGTAACAAAGGTAATTCATCGGGGCGCCGCTGCGGTGGATTGCCGTAAATCGGACTAGTTGCTCGTGCCAAAACACACTGGCATTTCGGACCTCGCCAGTGTTTGGCGCGATTGACTGGTCGTATCATTAACAATGTGACAAAACTTCCCCCACCGCCACCGCCCGCGAACCCACCTTCGTCGAAGCGCCAATCTATTTTGCGCAAGAAGACCAACAAAAGGACTGACAACAACGCAAGTAACAAATCAGGCGGTAAGAGTGGAGGCGACAAGCCAGGCCTTCCCCGTTGGGTAACTTGGGCAATTGTCGGTGTGGTTATTTTGCTGATTGCCGGTCCAAGACTTTTGCCATCATCAAAAGCGACTAACTTGAGTTACACAGAATTCTTAAAACTTGTTGAGCAGGGGCAGGTGACAAAGGTTGAAATCAACAACCTGTCTAATGTCATTAGCGGAAAACTCAAAGATGGTGGCGAATTTGTCGCAACTGGCGCCGTCACATTGTCAGATGATGATGAGCAACTTCTAAAATCCAAGGGTGTCGACTACGACTATTCAACACCGCAAGGAAACTTTTTTACAAATCTAATTCCGCTGTTGTTGCCGTTCATAATGATCATGGGATTCTTCTTTTGGATGCAGCGTCGCGCCATGGGTCAAGCGGGCAGCATTATGTCGATTGGGCGAAGTCGCGCAAAAAATTACAATGCAGATAAGCCAGCCACGACATTTGCCGATGTTGCTGGATACGACGGCGTTAAACAAGAGATCCGAGAAGTTATCGACTTCTTGCGGATGCCAGAGCACTTCAAGGAAATTGGTGCGCGCGTTCCAAAAGGTGTGTTGTTAGTCGGCCCTCCAGGAACTGGTAAGACATTGTTCGCACGTGCAGTCGCTGGCGAAGCGGGTGTGGGGTTCCTCTCGGTGACGGGATCCGACTTTATGGAAATGTTCGTCGGTGTTGGCGCAAGTCGAGTTCGTGACCTATTCCAACAAGCCCGAAAAATGGGTAGCGCGATCATCTTCGTTGACGAAATTGATTCGATCGGTCGCAAGCGTGGTGCAGGACTTGGTGGCGGACACGATGAACGTGAACAAACGCTTAACCAATTGCTTTCCGAGATGGATGGCTTCGAAACTACAGAAGGTGTCATCGTGATGGCGGCAACAAACCGACCCGACATCTTGGATCCAGCATTGTTGCGTCCAGGTCGTTTCGATCGTCAAGTGATGATGCCCTTGCCAGAATGCGAAGAACGCTTGGCGATTTTAAAAGTGCACTCGAAAGGTAAGCGCATGGGCGCCGATATCAGCCTGGAAACAATGGCTAAGGCGACACCCGGAATGAGCGGAGCCGATCTTGCAAACCTGGTCAACGAGGCAGCACTACTTGCAGTGCGTCGCGGATCAAAAGTGATCGAACATATCGATTTCGAAAATGCCCGTGATCGCGTAATCATGGGTGCTCGTCGCGAAAGTCTGATCCTCAACGCAGAAGAAAGACGCGCAACTGCGTATCACGAAGGTGGTCACGCTGTGCTCGCTACCGTTTTACCAAACAGCGATCCCCTGCACAAAGTGACGATTTTGCCGCGTGGTATGGCCCTTGGAATTACTTGGACACTGCCAGAAGAACGACACACTTATTCGCGCGAATACTTCCAGGACATGATTTGTAAGGCCATGGGTGGACGAGTCGCCGAGATGATCGTGTTTGGACATCTAAATAGCGGTGCTGCCAACGATCTCGAACAAGCGACGTCAATTGCACGGCGCATGGTACGCGAGTGGGGCATGAGCGATGCTGTTGGTCCAATGGCCTGGAGCGGTCAGCAGCAAGTGTTCCTTGGCGAAGACCTGATGACTAGTGGACGCGAGTACTCCGATGAGACAGCACGAATGATCGACTCAGAAATTGGACTAATTCTCCGCCAGCAAGAAGCACGGGCCCGCGTACTCATCGAAAAGAATCGTGCTGGTTTGGATCTGGTGGCGAAATCTTTGCTTGAACACGAGACAATTGACGGTGCAACAGTTGCTCGACTCGTACAAGAAGGCTTAGGTCGACCGCACATTGTTGAGCCGTCACCAGGTACAACACCCAAGACGATTGAGCCGACAGAACCGACTAAACGCGACTAGTTAGTTTGGCCATTGCCGCCCATAAATCCGCTGCCGTGACTGGACCAATAATCCCATACTGGACGATGCCGTGACTGTCGGCAATGACCGTCGTTGGAACTGCCTCAATCGCATACCTCTCGTGTAAAGCGCGCATGCCTGGATAGTCGAGAACTTGCACTGCTACATCGTGGCTCGCAAGTACTTTGGCTTTAGTCACAACATCTCGGCACGCATCACATGTAGATGAAGTAAACACTGCAACGAGCCACGCACTTTCTGGTGAGAGAAAATCTTTTCGGTTTAATTGTTGTGGAACTGCTTTTAATGATTGTGTTGGTGCGTCTGGTCGCCTTTTTTTAACTACGAATCCCAATACGGCAGCAAATCCGAGTACCAGCATTGCGAGAATTGTTCGCACTATTTACGATCCGCAGTGAGAGGTGAGCGATACGGCAGTGCAAGCACTCCAGTGAGACCAACGAGTTCATGACCACGAGAAAGCTCTCGTTGAACAACTACTTCTGTCTCTGATTCGACAAGAATTTGTAACTCTGCCGCACTTTGCGGAATAGCGATCGAAATTACTCCTGCCGACCCGAGCGAAACTTGCTCGAGTCCTTCAATTGGCACCGCGCCCGCTGGTCCAATTGTCGAAATACGAAGTTTTGTATCTAGCGATGTGGTGTTAGCGACAACTATCGAGCCGATAACTATCGAACCGGCAACTCCGGCAGACATGCCACTGGGTGAAGTCCAAACGCGCGACGGCGATCCCGCTGGTGCACCCAACACGACTGAAGTACCGGTTTTCTTATCAACTGTGCGACTGACCACTTGCTCGACCACGATAAATTCTCCTGCCGCATCGTCGTTGGTCGTGACAAAGTCGTTAGTGATGCTGGATACAAAAATTCCGTAACGACCATTCGCTATTGCCGGCAAACTTGTTGTTGAAAGCGTCGTTACTCGACCCGCAGGAACAGTAAGCACAAGTGGTTCGCGAAACTGTGCATCAGAAGAACCGGTGAGAAATGCAATGCTGACTGACTGATCGGTATCTGTTGGATTAAACACAACCAGTTGCTCGTCTACACCAGATGCTTTTTCGCCAGACGCAAACCACCATTGGCGACTAGTTGCCGACGCGCCAAGTGCTGTGGTGTAACCAAGGCGACCGCGGCCTAAGAAGTGTTGCAGCTTTCCGGCAACGAACCGACCCGAAGACGCACGTACGCTAACTGCGAGCACTGCTTCATTGCGCGCACCTTGATCAGCCATTGAAATTCCAAGCACACTTTGAGCAGGAATCACAAGACCTTTTAGCGATGCTGGTTCGCGTTTCCCATCTAAAGTTACGAAACTTAAATCGACAACTGTCGAATCTGGGAAAGGATTTGTCAGCAAAATATCGAACAGACTTTCTGCGCCAGTAAATCCGTCGGCAAAAAACCATCGATCGGAAGGTTCGTTGGCACATAACGCAACCGAATCGCCTGCCGGATGAATGATTCGCTGTTCAACGCTTGCCTGACCACTATCTAGTTCGACGATCGCACTTATATATTGACTTTTGCGTCCCCCTGTCGCATCAAAAATTCCGCGAGCCAGCGGAGCAACGATAAGAGTTGTAGTAAAGGCAGGTTTATCTGTCGACAACAAAGTGAGCGTGCCCGTGATCGGCATCTTTGTCGGGTTGGCCACAATAATCTCACTATGCACGGTGTCATCTCGCCCAGGAACACCCGGACAAAACCATGAAGACGCCGGCGTGTCACCAGCAACACTCGGCATCGCGATTTCTGACGCAGTCGCAGACCCGGCGACTAATGCAATATTCGGATCTGGTGGCGAGACTCGATTCGAAATAATGATGCCAACTGTGCCAGCGACCAGCAACACAACAACTGTTAGCCAACGAAGACGTCCAGTCTTGATTGCGAGACTCATTTCGCTTCACGCTCCAGTTTTAGAACTGGTTGTGAATTTTCAGCAATGAGCGTGACGCTTTGATTCGGAACCCCGCGCCATCGAGTACGAAAACGCGAAAAATTTGCAGCAAGGATCAGTAATCCAAACCAAACCAAACCTTGAATAACCAAAAATAAATAGCGCAGTGGTGACGTCTTATAGCGCAACTGCACAATGCCTTCGACGGGTGCATCAAATGCAGTTGTCGCGCCAAATGCAACGCGTGGCGCAATTCGAGCCCCATCCACACTTAAATCCCACCGTTCGTCGAACGGCACGGACAGATGAATCGTCCCCCCATCAAAGCGACTGCGCGATGTCTTGACCGCGACACTGCGATTATCTACAAATAGCGAACTAACCGAATGAAGTTCTTGGACGATCAATGCTGGGTCCCCCACCTTTTGGCTCGCCACCGCGGATTGCTCATCGAGCACGCTGACGATTGGTATCCACGCAACATTTTCAAAGATCACAAGATCGCGAGAAAAATATGTGCGACGCAGATCTAGTTGATTGGAAAGCGAATCAACTAGACGCATCGACGATAGGGATGGTCGCGAGCCGAGCGGCACGACAATGTAGCGAATCGCCAGTGGCGATATCTGACGCCCGACACGAACCGTGTCATTTTTAATTAACGCAATCAGTGCATGATCAGCCAAAGTGTTCATCGCGGTATGTTGCGGAGCCCAATATGAAACCACACTCACCGGTCCGTCATCAGATACACCGTAGGAAACTTCATTTGTTATTGAGTTTGTCGAAACAGGAAGTAATTCGTTATCACCAATAAACAACGTCCGGTAATTTCCTACCGCTGGATAGTCGGGAAGTTGAGCCAAAAGTTGCGAAACCGTTGACTGCGGTTGGCTCCAACGACCATTGGCGACGTTCAAAAGTGTCGGTAACAGGGACACGGCGATCGCCACTGGAACCAACAATCCGACCGATCTTCGCCAGTCAGAATTTTTGCTGAGAGCCGTTTCGGAAAAGATGCTCGTACAGGTTGCACCAGCGAGTCCGAGACCACACGCGACAAGCGCCAGCAAAATCGCCGGCTCTGGCAATTCGATTGGCAATAACGCGCGGTCATCCAACACAGCCAGAAGCAAGCCACCAACTACGAGCGCCGCCGATCGCAACGCCCAGACAAACCGCCAACTATTGGCAATGAATACGGCACATCCAACACAAAAATATGCACCCAACACGAAAAATCCGCCACGTAGATTACCAAAATCTAAACTGGCAAGAGAACCAAGCCCAATGTTGCGTCCACCAACAGATTGATCCCCAACCAATAACGCCCACCATTGGGCAGAGACAAAGTGCGTAGACCACGGCAAGTTGATCAACAGCGCACCAACTAAACCAGTCAATCCAACGAACAACATCATGCCAACACTGCGCAACGAAGTGCCACCAAACATCGAAGCAATGGTCCACAAGACCACGCCAATGAAAGTGACAACCAAAAGTGCTGGCGCAAACGCGCTAACTAATCCAAGAACCAAGATCAGACCAGCAGCGAGTTGAGTTCTTCGCGCGATACCAACACCAACAGATCTTTCCGAGTTGGCAATTAACGATTTCGTTGTCACGTCAATTCGCTGAGCAGCTTGCAATCCACCCACGCGCCGCAAGGTGTCAAACACCCAAGGTAACGCCGCAATAGTTAGCAGTGCCGCAAATCGACCGCGCGCAATCGCATCATAAGAAAGTGGCAGTCCAACATAAATAATTGCACCCACAAGACGTGCACGGCTATTGGCAAAAGCACCACAGAGACGCCACATGCCAAAGAATCCAACGAATAGTGATCCGACGAGCATCAGTGTTTGCAACGCAGCAAGATTGCCAAAAACTAAATATCCACCGAGTGCAAGCAACCCGAGCCCTGTCGGATTTGCTGTCGCCTGACCAAATCCGCTTGACCACCAACCAGATCGGAACATCTCAAACAAACTGCTCGGAGTTGCCAAGCTTCCATCGAACTTCATAAACT
>JABMNW010000154.1 GCA_013204455.1 Acidimicrobiaceae bacterium | reverse complement strand
CCGTCGTCGTCGATCAGGAAAGGCCAGAGGTTAATCAATGTCACGCAGTCTTAAAAAAGGTCCATTCGTGGATGAACACCTGCTCAAGAAATTGGATGCGATGAACGCCAGTGGCGATCGCAAGGTAATCAAGACATGGTCACGTCGTAGCACGATTATTCCCGACATGCTCGGTCACACATTTGCAGTACATGATGGTCGCAAACATGTGCCCGTGTACATATCCGAATCGATGGTTGGACACAAACTCGGCGAGTTCTCACCAACACGAACCTTTAAATTTCACCAGAGCCAAGAAAAAGCTGCGGCTGCTGCGGCTGCCTCGTCGCCCAAGGCTTCTTGATGACCGGTCCAAAGTTAAACGAAGCCACGCGAGTGGCCGGGCAGTCGAGTGGCTTTCGCGCCTCGACACGCTTTGCTCGTCTTTCGCCTTCGAAAGTACGAGTCGTGCTAAACCTCGTACGCGGAATGGATGTGCGTTCAGCCGACGACCTGTTGCGATTAACCGATCGCGATTCAGCACACATCGTGCGCAAATTGCTTGCTTCGGCAGTTGCCAACGCTACAAATAATTTTGAACAAAACGCAGAAGAACTTTATATCAAAGCGTGCTTCGCCGATGGTGGCCCGACGCTAAAGCGTTTTCGTCCACGTGCCAAGGGCAGTGCAGGGGCAATCTTCAAGCGCACAAGTCACATCACGATTGTTGTTGATCGACTCAGCGATGCAGCGCTTGCACTGCGCGAGACGCAGAGCGAATCCCGTGGTGGGGCAGAGTCTGCTCGCCGACGCGATCGAGTCGAAGCAAGTCGCGCACGGGCACAAAAACAAAAGAATGTCACAGCAACAGCAGAAATTTCCAAAACGCCAACCGATGAACCAGCAGTAGTTGATTCATCGGTTGATGCAAGCAACGAAACAGCAACTAGGAACTAACATGGGCCAAAAAATTAATCCTTACGGCTTTCGCCTCGGCATAACCACCGACTGGAAGAGCAAGTGGTTTAGCACCAAGGACTACCGCGCATATCTAACCGAAGATTGGAAGATTCGCGACTATCTCAAGGTGCAATTGTCGGATGCTGCTGTGAGTCGCATCGAAATCGAGCGCACCCGCGACAAACTTCGAATTGATGTGCACACCGCGCGTCCAGGAATTGTCATCGGTCGCAAAGGTCAGAAAGCCGAAGAACTTCGCGCAGGATTAACCAAACTCACTGGCAACAACAAGGTGCAATTAAACATCACCGAGATACGTGATGCTGAACTTGATGCCGCACTCGTCGCTCAAGGTGTAGCCGATCAACTCGTCAACCGTATTGCATTTCGTCGAGCAATGAAGCGTGCCGTGCAAAACGCACAAAAGCAGGGTGTGCAAGGAATTCGCGTGCAGTGCTCGGGTCGTCTTGGTGGAGCAGAAATGTGTCGTCGTGAGTGGTATCGCGAAGGTCGAGTTCCACTACACACGCTTCGTGCCAACATCGATTACGGATTCCGAGAAGCGAGTACAACCGCTGGTCGCATCGGCATCAAAGTTTGGCTATATAAGGGAGAGATTCTTCCGTACAAGAGTCAGACCGACGACCGGATTACGCGTGAAGCCGCGATGGCTGCTGGCGAAACATCGGGTCACTCTGATGCGGCGCGGAAAGTTGTTACATCGGCTGGACCTAAGGCCACTGACGTCGAAGATGTTGCATTGGTTCCACTTGTCAAGGAAGCCGACCCAGAGTTCGAGCGCTTGTTAGATGAAGAAGAAGACATTCAGCGTCGTAGCCATGAGAGCCATGAAACCCCTCACTTCAAACGAGAGGCGTAAGTCCCGATGTTGGAACCACGCAAAGTTAAGCACCGAAAACAACATCGCGGTCGTATGAACGGTGTCTCAAAGGGCGCGAACGATCTCGCGTTCGGAGAATACGGAATTCAGGCTCTCGAACCGGGTTGGATTACTGCACGCCAGATTGAGGCATCGCGTATTGCAATGACTCGTCACATCAAGCGCGGTGGAAAAGTTTGGATCAACGTGTTCCCCGACAAATCGGTGACTAAAAAACCAGCTGAAACTCGAATGGGTTCAGGCAAGGGCAATCCAGAGTTGTGGGTCGCAGTTGTTAAGCCTGGGCGCGTGTTATTCGAGTTGTCATATCCATCAGCAGCGACAGCACATCAGGCACTTAGCCGCGCGGCGCAAAAGTTGCCGATTAAGACACGTATCATTTCCCGAAATGAGGCGATCTGAGATGGCACGCGACCTAACCGAACTTCGTGAAATGGATATCGCAACACTCGTCGAGGAGTTGCGCTCAACCAAACAAGAAGCACTCAATCTGCGTTTCCGTAATGCGACAGGTCAACTTGATGACACTGCCGCAATCACGAAAGCGCGCCGTCAAATCGCTCGGATCAGCATGTTGATTCGCGAGCGCGAAATTGTCGCTGCAGAAGATGCAGGGAAGTGAGCAAAATCATGGCTGAAGCAACACAACCAACAACAGGATCAACAGAGCCAGCGCGAAATATTCGTAAGTCGCGTGAAGGCGTTGTCGTCTCCAACAAGATGAACAAAACAATTGTGATTGCCATCGTTGAGCGCATTCGTCACCAAAAGTACGAAAAGTTCATCACCCGCACAAAGAAGCTCTATGCCCACGATGAAACCAACAATGCTCAAATCGGTGACCGTGTTCGTGTCATGGAGACTCGTCCGATGTCAAAGTTAAAGCGCTGGCGCGTCGTGGAAATTTTGGAGCGTGCAAAGTGATTCAACAAGAAACTCGTCTCCGCGTTGCGGATAAT
>JABMNW010000153.1 GCA_013204455.1 Acidimicrobiaceae bacterium | reverse complement strand
TCAAACCAAACATAGGCAACCTGTGATTTATCCCACGGCAGTGGAATGCCCCAAGTCAGAGTCTTGCGACTGATTGAAAAATCACGCAAGCCTTGTTTGATGAACCCTGTTACTTCGTTTAGTCGGTGACTGGGTGTGATTGCATTCGGATGATCCGCGTACCACTGCAGGAGTCGTTCTTCGTATCGTGAAAGACGAAAGAAATAGTTTTCTTCTTCGACATATTGTGCTGTTGTTCTGTGAGTCTTGCACCTTCCATCGTCGAGCTCTTCTTGCGTGTAATAAGCCTCACAAGCCACGCAATAATGTCCGCGGTAAACATCAATTTCGATATCGCCAGCGTCATAACACGCCTGCAATAACTTTTGTACACCAATTTTGTGGCGCTCTTCGGTTGTACGAATGAAGTCGCTTAAATCAATGTTTAAGCGGTCCCATGCATCTTGAAATAGCGGCGCAATCCTGTCGACAAACGCTTTGGGTGAAATACCTTCAGCGTCGGCAAATTGTTGGATCTTTAGTCCGTGTTCGTCTGTGCCCGTCAGCAGGTGGACATCCTCGCCACAAAGTCTGTGCCAACGACAAACAGCATCAGCAATGACCGTTGTGTATGCATGCCCGAGGTGTGGTTTGGCATTGACATAATAAATAGGTGTCGTTGCCGAAAATTTTGTCACGGGTACAACTTACAACTACAACTCGCTACTGGTCGTCACGCACCCGTAACGCAAGTTCGTAAACCGTGCGTTTGGCCACGCCGAAACGAGCCGAAACGCGAGCCGCCGAATCTTTACGACTCACACCTTTGGCAATCTCGGCACGAATAGCAGCGAGGAGTTCTTCATCGGTTGGGGGAGCTGGAGGTCGGGCTGGCTCGATGATCAACACATATTCACCGCGCGGTTCGACCTTGGCAACATGCAGATTGGCGTCTTGCAGTGTCCCGCGCCAAAACTCTTCATGAAGCTTCGTTAGTTCGCGCGCGAGGACTACTCGTCGGATTGCACCGCAGGCAACTGTTAGGTCACTCAACGTTTTTGCTAGCCGATGTGGCGCTTCGTAAAGCACTACGGTTCGCGGTTCGGTTGTGATCATCGCCAGGCGTTCGCTGCGTTCGATTCCACTGCGTGGAAGAAAACCCTCGAATACAAATCGCGATGTTGGTAATCCGCTCGCAACTAGTGCCATCGTCAATGCAGAAGGTCCAGGTACAGCAGTTACACGAAGGCCAGCGTCAATTGCCGCTGTGACTAATCGTTCGCCAGGGTCGCTGATCCCAGGTGTTCCCGCATCTGTGATTAGTGCGACATTTGCTCCGCCGATAACTAATTCGACGATTTCTTCTCGGGCGTCATATTCGGTGTGTTCGTTGATCACAATAAGTCGCTTGCCAGTGATTCCGAAATGACTGAGCAAATTACCAGAGTGCCGGGTGTCTTCACAACAAATCACATCGGCACTCTGCAATGTTTCAATTGCGCGCTGTGTGATGTCGCCAAGATTGCCAATCGGTGTGGCAACTAAAATCAACGAGCCAGATGTACTCGATGTTGTGTTGCTAGTCGAGTTGCTAGTCATGTGCTACTCCCGTGTTACTCATGTTTCTCGTACCTCAAGGGTGTGACCAACTTGTAAACCCCAACGCTCAAAACTGCCAGCCGTGGCCTCAAGTACATGTCGCGCGTCAAAAACTGGCATCGCCACTCGCAACGGGCCAATTGTCTGTGTTTTAACTACCAAAAACGCATCGTTCAAATATGCAACATCTAGTGCGCATCGCACACCAAGCGTATGAATCCATCGACATGAATAAATGAACAATGGAGTATCTATCTCCTTTTGACCAATCAGCCCTCGGCGGCGCGAACGAGCGGTATCGGCGATATTTAGACTCGACAGAACTTGGGCCTGGCAGACCAGCCACCCAGTCTTAAATTGAGTTGGCGGACTCATCGTGGCTAACTGCTGTGGCGAATTTCGAGGGTGTCGCCATCGATAACTTCGTATTCTTTCCCTTCAACACGAATCTTGCCGACATCCTTGGCCCTATTCCACGAGCCGATTCTCAGCAGTTCGTCCCAGGGGATTACATCGGCGCGAATAAATCCGCGTTGCAGATCGCTATGAATTTTTCCGGCGCACTCTGGTGCTTTTGCTCCGGCATGAAATGTCCAGGCGCGCGTTTCTTTTTCGCCTGTCGTAAAATATGTCCTCAGTCCAAGCAGGTGATATGCCGAGCGCACCATTCGTGGTAACGCACCTTCGCCGAGCCCGAGCGCTTCGAGCATCTCTTTACGATCTTTCGCATCTAGTTGGGCGGCTTCAGCCTCGAGTTGCACGCTCATCCCGAGCACTTCTACTTGTGATTCGCTGACCGAACCAGGTGGCGCGAGTTCGTTACGCACAATCGTTTCGAACTCAGGAATTCGATGCAGTTCGTCTTCGGCAACATTGACCACGGCAAGTACACGTCTCGTAGTCAGCAAGAAATGTGGTGCAAGAAGTGCCAGATCGTCCGGCGATATTGCGGCGCGATATAGCGGTCGACCCTCGGCGAGATGTTCTTGGGCGCGTGTTAGCGCGCCAGCCTCTTGCTCAAGAGCTTTGTCCATTCGAGCGGCTTTTTGAATCCGCCTGAGTTTGGTTTCTACCGATTCAAGATCGGCAAGCGCAAGTTCAATTTCTAAAACGCGAAGTTGCTCGAGCGGGTCACTCGTCCCAGGTATGTCATCATCGGCGAATGCACGCAATACGTAGACGATCGCATCAACTTCGCGAATGTTGGCAAGAAATTTATTGCCGAGTCCTTCACCTTTGCTCGCGCCTTCCACAAGTCCGCCAATGTCGACAACTTCGACGGTGGCATAAACAGTTTTTTTAGTTTTTGACATTATTGCGAGTGCATCGAGCCGCGGGTCGAGCACCTTGGCGATGCCGATGTTCGGGTCCTTAGTCGCAAACGGGTATGGTGCGGCTAAGGCATTCGAGCCGGTCAGTGCGTTATACAAAGATGACTTACCAGCATTGGGTAAACCGACTAGCCCGAAGCGTTCCATGAGCGAGCGTCACGCTATCTGTGCCCAGATGAGGCTTTACTGTTGTGAATTGTTACTATGTCGGTAGTGCTAATTATCCCCGATTTCGACAGATTGCACTTGATACAGGAGACATCACTGTGACGACATTTGATCTAGATCTAAGCAAGTATCAACTCGGTTGGAGCGACAAAGTCGAATACGCCTTTGAGCCTGTCAAGGGACTGAACACCGGTGTCGTCGAGCAAATCTCATGGTGGAAAGGCGAGCCCGAGTGGATGCGCAAAATGAGATTGCGCTCGTTTCAGACTTTCGAAAAAAAGCCGATGCTCGACTGGTTCGCAGTGAATATGCCCGACATCGATTTTCAGGACATTTTTTACTATCTCAAGCCGGCATCGGCGCAGGTTGACGAATGGGAAGATCTGCCAGAAGAAATGCGCAGGACATACGAAAAACTTGGCATTCCAGAAGCCGAGCGAAAATATCTCGCTGGTGTAACCGCGCAATATGAGAGCGAAGTCGTCTATCACCGAAATCGCGAAGATCTGGAGAAACTTGGCATCTTGTTCTGCGACATGGATACAGCCCTACGTGAATATCCCGATTTAGTC
>JABMNW010000152.1 GCA_013204455.1 Acidimicrobiaceae bacterium | reverse complement strand
CAATACAAGCAATACAAAGCCAAGGGCAAGTGGGCCAACTATTTGCACGGTGAGCGCATCTATGTCGTGTTAAGCCTTGTCGCCAAGTCACTCCTTGCATGGCAAGTGTTCGCTGGCACGCTCGCATCCTAGATACAAGCACGCGTTCTAGTTCTAGCCTTACAACTAGGGCAGCACACCATAATCGAATTTGCGACTTTCCCTCACTCTTGCTCGCTTGCCTCTCATGTAAGTGATCGGGGTAGCGACCTCGCAAACTTTTGCCTCAAATGTTCTTATAGGTTGCTTCGTGCATCGGCATATAAAAGTTTGAAGCAAAGATCGAGTTTGCAATGAGACATGCCGACAATGGCAAAATCTGAATTATTCCAAGAAAAATTATGCCGACCGGTGCAGCACCGAAATTGTCGTTCCACGTTCCCGCGGCCGCCCAAACGAATTCGTTAACGCCGTCGTACTCCAGCAAGTCTGGGACGACGAACTTGCGAAATTGTGTGCTGCGACCAAACGGCGGCACGACACCGTTGGCTTGATCACCTACTGAGTTCTCAGCGTTACTTGGTCGACTTTATGTGGAATAATCGAAACTTGAACTGGAACGGGCATTTCCACCATTGGCTGTGAAATCGCAAAGTTGTCGTTCCAAGTACCTTCGGCAACTCGGCTCGGCCTGGTCACCACTCGCTCGAAGTTCAATTGGCGAAGATTCGCCGGATGTCGATCGTGAACAAGTCGCCATCCCATCCGTCTGGCGTGAAGCAGCCGGCGTTGCTGGCCTTGGCCAACTTGTCGATCAGCGACATGAGTTCCACGGCGTTGCCGACACGAACGCCTCGTCCCTGCCCCATGACGGCGTGGAGGTTGTCGCAGACGCTGAAGGCGATCCGGTCGTTGCTCGTCATGTTCCTAGCAAGCACCGATGTCGGAGCGACCGTGAAGTAGATGCTTTGATCGACGGACCCCGCGATCACGACAGCAGCGTGGGGTTGGCCCTGAGGATTCGTCGTCGCGATCGTTGCGTTCCGACGCCGGTTGATGAAGTCAACAACCTGATCTGACGTCCAGGACTCCGCGAACAACGAACGCGTGAACTCGCTGGCCCGCTGATGCGATGCGGCAAGGGCTTCAGCAATCGTGGTCATGCCAGCGACAGTAGTGCAGCGAGGAAACGCCCCCAATTACCTTGTATGTGCGTGGTAGTCAAACCTTGCGTCGCCAGTCCCGAACTCATCCCTTCTTCAGATCGACAACTGTTCCGAAACTGACGCGCGCAAGTTCATTCGGCGAAATAGCAAACACGTCGTTCCATGTTCCCGCCGCGGCCCACACGCACTCAAATTGCAATAAATCCGGATCAATGAACACGCGTAACGGAGTGACGAACCCAAAGGGCGGCACGCCGCCAATTGGATAACCGGTTGCCGTGCGTACGGCATCAGCATCGACGCGAGAACATTTGGCACCGCCAGCGGCCGATGCCAATTTTTTTTCATCAAGTTGATTCGCTCCGCTGACATAGGCCATCACAATTTCACCGTCCACTGCGAACACGAGACTCTTAACTATTTGACCAACTTTCACACCAATTGCTGCGGCGGCATCGGCGGCCGTCTTTGTGCCATCAGGAAATCTTCGAGGAACAATTTCTAGTCCAGCCTCGCGAGCAGCAGCAATTACCCGCACAACATTTGGATGTACATCACTCATTTAATCTCATCAACTTAGATATCGGGCAGACTGTAGCACACCGAAGCGCTGGGGCAGACCCACGCGAGTGGTAGACGTTATAGGTCTGACATTAACTAAGTCAAGAAGAATTTGGATTTGATGGACATTTCGAAACGGTTTCAACTGCGCCGATTACGCGACGCCGTCGACGCCGTGGCCTCCGCGCTGTATTACGCACCCGAAACACGCCAGGCGTATTCGATATTCGGCCTTACGAATACCTGGCCTAGATCAGAAACGATCGGCGCGGGCGGTGCGAGGGTTACTTCTGCAGTCACAGCACATGCCTTGGCCACACTGCGCCTGCCGCACTGGCCGCCGCGTTCGGGATCTTGCCCGAGCAGGTCGTGCACGACATCGTCACCGCCAGTTGCGCGAAGACAGCACCCGCCGTCGTGATGGCGATTCGAGCTCTTACACCTCCTGCGTAGTTGACGAGAGTTCTGGGCAACACCCCAGTGCCAACATCCAGCGCCGACTTATTCACGATATCGCGGCCATGCTCGACCCTGCTGGCCTCCCAGAGTTCACAGCCCTCCGAAGCGATCCGTCCCCTGATCACCAGTGGGGCCGGTTGTGGCTACCTGCAGATCTTCTGCGAGAGCATCTTGCCGGCGTGCACTTCGGCGCCGCCCGGTTTGAGGCGACCACCCCTGCACTCATCGCCATTACCGCCGCATGGCTCGGACGTAACCCCGTTACCGCGTTGTAAAATCTGCGGTGGTCACCCGATATCGTCATCTCGACCCACGCCCAATTGCATCGGCGTCGTCTATTTAAACGGTGGATTGTTGTCGCTCGATGGACGACGGTTGCGAGTGACCATCGAGAGACGTACGAACAAGATGAGGCATGAGGTCGTCGCTTTCCTAGACGAGCACCGGATTGAGCCGGTGCTCGTGCAACTGGAGACGTGGGGCGACCTTGCGTGAGGAGGATCTCGCAGGCCGTGCCCGCGGCCCTTCCGGACCTGACAGCGTCTACCGCCGGATCCGAGGGATGACTTCGTCAACGATGAGTTCGAGCTGTGTAGACCAATCGCAGGTCGAGTTGAGTATCAGAAGGCCTGCACCTGCGTCGACCACCTCGCGCAATCGCGCGGCGCAGAAGTCGGCGTCACCGCCTACCCCAACTGAATCGGCAAGATCGGGGTTCGCGTAAAACGAGCTGAAGAAATCGTGGAGCTTCTTCCGGGCCTCGGCGCGTTTATCACTTACGTGCAGATACACACGCTTCGCGATTGGTAGCGCGCGGTTCATACCCCGCAGGGCGGTCACATGGTTGGCGAAATCATCGACCGAGGAAGAACCGGCTCCGATCCACCCGTCCCCACGCAGGGCAGCGCGGCGCAGGCTGCGAGGTCCCTTGGCGCCGAACCACAGCGGTACCGGTTCCGTGCGGGGACGTACCCCTGGACCGTAGTAGTTAAGGAAGCGACCCGCGAAGGTGACCTCATCTTCTGCGAACAGCATGCGGAGGAGGCTGACAACTTCGTCCATGCGGGCGTCCCTCGAGGCGAAGGGGATGCCGGCGGCATCATAAACCCCAGCGAACTCCCCCACTCCTAAGCCCGCGACTACACGACCACGTGACAAGTGTTGGATAGATGCCAATTGGCGGGCCAGTAATAACGGGTTCCTAGCCGCGGCCAGCAGCACAGCCACACCCAACCCCAGGCGACCAGGCACGGTCGCAGCGACAGTCATTGCGACGAGGGGATCTAGCACATCGAACCGATCGACGGGTTGCTCCAAGGTCCACACACTATGCAGCCGGAGCTCATCAGCCCTCGCCACGTACGCTCGGATGTCGTCGAGATCACTGGGACCTGCGACAAACTGGGGCAGAGCGACGCCCACCGTAACCATCAACGTGCCCCCAAGTACTTCCTCGCCACCTCGTCGCTGTCCATTAGCAACGCCGGATCGTGACGCTCACTTGATGTACCCCCGTCAATGATGTAGGCGTAGTCGCTGATCTTCAGGGCAAGTGTGGCGTTCTGCTCAACCATCAGTATGGAGTAACCGCTATGACGCATGGAGAGCACTTGCTCCATGACTTGCTCGACCAGCGCTGGTGCAAGACCGAGCGTCGGCTCGTCGAGGATCAGCACCACCGGCTTACCCATGAGTGCACGGGCCATTGCCAACATCTGCTGCTCTCCTCCTGACAATGCACCGGCCACCACTCGTGCACGCTCCCTGAGGCGAGGGAATAACTCAAACATCTCTTGCACACTCTCGGCTGCGCCGTTCCTGAGTAAAAATCCACCCATCCTCAGATTTTCCACGACTGTGAGGTCGGGGAACACTTGGCGTCCCTGCGGGACATACCCAAGACCGCGGGCGACCCGCTCATGAGGCCGTAGCTGTGTCACATCCTCCCCAGCGATTGTGATACGGCCCGCGAACAGGCGACTGAACCCGAGCACAGCCTTCAGGACCGTTGATTTTCCAGCACCGTTCAACCCGATCATCGCGACTAGTCGTGCCGAAGGGACCGAAATATTCACGTCCTGGACGATTTGTATACGACCGTAGCCCGCCGCTACCCCGGCAACCTGCAGAACCTCCGTGGTCCGCTCCAACGAGCCGTCATCCCGTCCGGTTGTGTCGATCACTGCACGATCGTCACTCACCGACGTGCTCCTGCGATGAAACCACTTCCAAAATAGGCTTGCCTCGTGGCCTGGTCCGCCTGTACCACTGCCGGTGGTCCTTCGCAGATCAGCGACCCGCTAGCAATCACGTAGATGTGATCACAAAGTTCCATGATTAATTGCATTTCATGGTCGATTAGAAAAAACGAGCATTTACGTTCACGCCGGACGTGCTGAATGAAGTCCACGAGATGGCGCTCCATCGTCTCGTTGACTCCGGCGAACGGCTCGTCTAGCAACATGACCGATGGTTGGAGCGCGGACGCCCGTACCAACTCGAGCAACTTCTGCTGACCGAACGATAGGGCTCCGGCGTACTCATCAAGCTTCGTGTGTAACCCCACGATCTCGGCCAACTCCCACACCAGTGACTCACGCGTCACCCGTCGTGCGCCACTCCGCACCGTTAGGTTCTCGAATACCGTCATCTGTGGGAAGACTCTGGTCAGTTGGAACGTCCGCAACAACCCGCGGTTCGCGATCCGGTGGGTGCGCCACGATGTTATTTCCTCACCGCCGAGCAGGACGTTGCCACTGTCGGCACGAGTGGTTCCAGTGATGAGGGAAAATGTGGTGGTTTTGCCCGACCCGTTAGGCCCAATCAGTCCAGTAATCTCTCCCTGGTGAACGGTGGCATCGAGGCCGCCGACGGCCACCACACCACCGAAACTTTTCCGCAACTTGATCAGTTCGAGTACGACCTCTCCGGCGCGCCCAGAGTCGGTGCTGGACTCCGCACCGGAGTTCACAGCCGGAACCCTTTGGGCCAGAACCGACTGCGCTGCAGCGTACCGAAGATCCCCTGCTTGGCGAAGAGCATTACGATGATGAGCACAATGCCCACCATCATGAGATACAACTCGTCACGGCGCTGCAGGATGACCTTGTTCTCGATCAACACCTCGGGAAGCAAATAGAAGACCAGCCCCCCGACAAGTGGCCCGACGAGAGTGCCAGCGCCCCCGACGATCGACATGACTACCAGCTCAAGACTCCAACGAGGGGCGAACACGGCCTCGGGAGTGAGAAATCCTTGGGTCCAGGCGAATAGCCCGCCGAATAGCCCCGTGAAGGCACCTGAAATTCCGAGCGCGCTGATTTTAGTCAACGCCGGGCTGATACCGAGTGCCTCCGCCGCGATCTCGTCTTCCCGTATCGCAATCAAACGCAAACCGTAACTCGACCAAAGGATCGCAATGCCAACGGCCACAACAACGATCAGGAAGGTGGCCATCACATAGTACTTGGTCTCTTGGGCTCGATTGACAATGTCGATCGGCAAAGCGAAACCGAACGTTCCTAAGGTGTACGAGTGGCCCCAGTCGACAGTGGCTTTCATCGCCTCTGCTAAACCTAGCGTTGCAATGGCAAAGTAATGGCCCCGCAATCGCAAGGTGAGCAGGCCGACCGCCGACGCAAACGCACCGACCAGTAGAAAGGAGAGCGACAACGCCGCTACGAGCCCAAGGTCATGTCGCTGCGTCGCGAGACCGGTGACATACGCTCCGAGGCCGAAGAACGCGGCATGACCGAACGAGACGTAACCGGAAAAGCCAGAGAACAGGGTCCAACTTACCGCCAAGCCCATGTATAACAACGTCTCGGTGGCGATCTTAGTCTGGTAGGCATTTGACAGGAATTGTGGCAGGGCGAACAGGAGGATGGCCATTCCCATGCCTGTGGAGATTACAACTAGTTGCCGTCGGCGGAGTTGCGCGGCCGCTGTGGTACCCAAAGTGGTCAGGGGTAAAAGCGACATAGTTATCGAGTGCCCGCCTTGGCGAGACTGGCTAGGCCCGATGGCCGTATGACGAGTGCAGCGACCAAGAATAAATAGATGAGCGCGTCCGACAACAACTGATCGGTCTTCCATGCAAGGACGTTCTGCCCAACCCCCAGCAACACCGCTGCGACGATCGAGCCGTAGAAACTGCCTAGACCGCCGACCACCGCGACAACGAACGCGATCACACCGTAGCTAAATCCTGACTGGGGAGTGAAGGGTAGGATGATTATGGTGAGCGAACCAGCCACGCCAGCCATCGCCCCGGCCAAGCCCATCGTAACATACCGCACGCGCTGGACGTTAATGCCACAGGCCTCGGCGATCTCGGCATTCTGTGCCGTCGCCTTCGTAGCGATGCCGTACTTCGAGTATTTCAGGTAGAGGTGTACGAGGACGAGAACCGGTATCGCGGCGAGCGCTACCGTGAGTCGTGATTTGGCGAGCAACACCCCACCGATATCAAAACTCCCTTCGTAGTGAGAGATCACCCTGGGATTCACCGAAAATAGCCTGATACCAATGCCCTGCACGGCGAGGCTCACACCGAATAGGAGAATGAGGGAGACAACAATATTCTCCTTCATCACCCGCTCGATGAGCCCCACCTGCAACACCACACCTACAAGGAACATCGCCACGGCAGCGAAAGGCACAGTGAGAAGAGGGTGGAACCCCAGTTCATTCCACATAAACCAACTGACGAACGCCCCACCGAACATGAACTCGCCGTGGGCGATGTTAAGAACATGTAATACGCCGAAGATGAGGTTCAATCCGCTTGCCATGAGCGCATAGATCATCCCGATCATGAGCCCTGCGGTGACGACTTGAAGGAAATCCCTCAATGGAAAACCGCTACGTCAAGATCGAAAGGTTGAAGTCCCGACCTGGTTCCAAATTCAAACAAACTTCAGCCCTTGGGCTTGCAGGGCAACTTCACCGGCGCTTCCATCACGCTCTTGGGCGAGATTGTCACCCTCTTGCCGTTCTGGAATTGGAACAAGGTCGGTTCGGTGGCCGTGTTAATACCAGTGCGACGATCCACGGCAAATTTGCCGAGCGCCGTCTCCTTCACCTTCCCACTCTTGAGGAAATTGACAATCTTCTGCTGATCCTTCAGTCCAGCTTCGCCAAGATAGTCGAGCGCCTCGGTCAGCAGCTGTCCACCTGCGAATCCCCAGGCGGCCGAGCCGTCAGAGCCGGCATTGCCAGACAACGGATTGCTTCCCATCTTCTTGGCGTAAGCGCGGGCGAATTCTTTAGCGCCCTTGGTATTCAACTTCGAATTCCAATGCTGATCTCCAATCACGCAATCAGCAGTAGCGGCGCCGACGCCGCTCACGAAAACATCGTTGCGCCATGCACCAGCTACGACCGCCCACATCTTTGGCGAAATCTTCAGTTCGGCTGCTTGCTTCATCGCCGTCACGGCATCGCCGCCAAACGCTTGCAGGATGACGACATCAGGGTTCTGGGCCTTCACCTTAGTCCAGATGGCGGAGAAGTCCTTGTTGCCGAAGGAGAATGACTCAATGCCCTTGACAGTGATTTTGCGCCCGGCAAACTGCTTAGAGAGGTAGCGCTCGGAGTCTATTGTAAATGGATTGTTCAAGGTCACTATGCTTACGGTCTTGTAGCCAGCCGTCTGAACCATGTCTGGCAACGCTGCGAACCACTTCGAGGAAGAAGATACGGCCATGACCATATTGTCAAAACCGGCGCTGTAGATCGACTCGGAGGCTGCCGACGCACCAATAAGGGCGTAGTTGTTCTGCTTGAAGATCGAGGCGACAACGCCCGTGGATCCCGATCCGTACGGGGGGAACACGAAGTCAGCACGGAGCTGCGAGATGTATTTGGTGACGAGTTTGCCAGCCTCATCGCTCCTGGACTGGTCATCGTCGAAAATCAACTTAACCTTCCGACCCAACAGGCCCTTGGGTGCGCGGCGCTTGGCATAGAGACCGGTGTTATTGTTCACCATGTCTACCCAGATTTTGAGCCCCGTCAGGAACTCTTGTCCGACTTGAGCGTTTCCGCCGCTCAACGAGACAGGCAGGGCGATGACGAAGGGCTTCGTATGCCGAGATCCAACCGTCGCCGTTGCCGGCGCGACAGTAGTAACGAGAAGAGCAATTGCTGCTAGTGAACCTGCAAAATATTTACGCTTCATTATCTTTACCCCCAAGTGTTAGTTGATAGTGTTAGTTGATACACCAGACATAGTATCCATGGGGGGGGGGAGACTTGTCAAGTCCGAGTACCGATGGGCTAGGCCCGATCGATCAGGGTTCGGGTGATGCAGAACCAGCGAACGAAATCATCACGGCACCCACGATCGAGCAGGCCGCTGCAGCAAGATACGACGAACGATAACCACCAGCGACGTCATACAACCAGCCAAGCAACAGCGGTCCGAGCGCGATTCCTGCATATGAAATTAGTCCCGCGCTGGCTGCGATGCGCGGATAATCGCGCACTCCGAAATGCTCTGCAATCAACAACGACTGCATCATCACCATATTGCCAATTGTTGTGCCAAGCAATGCAATCGCCATTAACAATCCGAGGCGACTGTTGATCATCGCCACACCCGCCAACGACGAACCCTGCACAACGGCTAGACCTACAGTGAACCGTGTCATGTCAACACGCGGGATAATTCGACCCGCCACAAAACGCGAAATAATCGAACTCACCGACAATACAATCGTCGCCATGGTCGCAGTCGATCGGTCGGTGCGCTCCTCAACTAACTTAATTAATTGTAAAACACCGCCAACTTGTGCGCCGAAGGCAAATATGTAGCCGATAGAAACGGCGCGAAAAAATCGTGAGCGCACCGCTTCTCTAATTGGCGTACCCAATACCTGAGCTACCTGCCCAGGTTCTGCTCGTTGACCATCCGGTAACCAACCATATTGCTGCGGATACGATCGCAATAACAACAGCGTTACTGGAGCCGTGCCAAGAAACCAGATCACGGCCAACCATGGTGAACCGTTACGAACGCCCTACGTGTCGAGAATCCATTTTATAAAAGGTGTGACGATGATCCCACCCATTGACAACCCGGTGGATGCAATTGCCAGTGCACTCGCTCGCTGCACATGGAACCAACGCGTGACAACCGTCGTCACCGGACCCATTCCCGACGCTGACCACCCAAGCGCATACAAAATATAAACAGCGAAAAGTTGCCATCGGTGTTCGACAAATCGCATTAGCAGTAGCGCTACCGTGCCGAGCGTCGCACCACCAAGCACCATGATCCGCACATCGTGAGTTGCAATAAACTTTGCGATCCACAAGCCAGCCAATCCGCCGACTAGAAAAAACAATGTCGTTGCTAACGAAATCGACGACACCGACCACTGACGTTCACGACTAAAGGCTTGCAAATAGACAGCAAGACCATAAAATCCAAGTCCGGACGAAAACGACAAAAGAGTAAAGCAAGCACTTAGCACCCACCACCCTGGAAACTTGTCGGTGCGGGCGAAGACACTTTTCGGCATGATCAAATAATTAGTTCGTCGATCGCACGCGCGAGATCGTGATCACGTTGAGTGATTGTGCGACCTTGGTCATGCGAGCAAAGCGATATCTCGACAACATTCCACGTGTTCGACCAATCGGGATGGTGATTGTGCTGTTCGGCGAGCGCTGCAACTCGTGTCATAAACGCAAAGGCCTCAGCGAAGTCTGCAAACACAAATTTTTTAAATAGCGCGCCTGCAACAACCGTCCACGCGTCAGCCACGCGACAACCTTAGGTTGCGATGCGCTTGCTACTCGGGTCGGACGTCAGGAGAGCGGTGCGTGACAGGCGACTGCACGATTCTCTGTTGAGTTATGGGTTATCAACTCGGGGCGTCCGCTCACGCATCGCGCAGATACATCAGCCGACAGTGTGGTGCGCACGTGACACCGTGCTTTTGGCATCGGCGATGGCAAAGGAAGCCGGTATCGAATTAGTGCCAACGCCCAATATCTACGGTGTTGGTAAGCCTCAGAACTTCGGCAATATCGGCAACGCGAAGATTGACGACCTGTTCAAAAAGGCCAACAACGTGCTCGATCCTGTTAAGCGTTGTGCGCTTGCCAATGAGGCCGACAAAAATGTCGCCAACTTCGGTGCATTCGGCTTCACATCTTTGGACTGGACAAAGGTCGGCTTTACCAAGACGAAGTAATTCGTACTTGTTGGTAACTTAATAATTAGTGGGTAGCCCGCAAGGGCTACCCACTTTATTTATCTCAGTTAATTAGACCTGCAAATTTAATTCGTGTATTGGGCGTAACCGGTGACTTCGAGTTCGTCAGCCAGTTCTGGCCCAGCACTCTTGACGATTCGTCCATTTGTCAAGATATGTACGAAGTCAGGCTTTAGTTGTTCAAACAGTCGGCTGTAGTGGGTGATCACAAGCACGCCAAGATTGTTCTCGCGTGTTGCATCTTCGATACGTTGCGCACAATCCTTTAACGCATCAATATCCAGACCAGAGTCGAGTTCGTCAATCACGGCAATTTTTGGTTGCAACACCGAGAGTTGCAAGGTTTCGCTGCGCTTTTTTTCTCCGCCAGAAAAATCAACATTTACGGATCTGTTTACGAGTGCCGGATCAAAGCCGATGCGCGCTGCTTCAACTTCGATTAAACGGCTTAATTCGCTCGTGTTTTTACCACGTGTATCAAAAGCAGCAGCCATTGCTTGTTCCAGCATTACTCCTGGAATCTCTGTTGGATACTGCATAATCAAATGCAGACCGGCAATTGCCCGTTGCCAAGTTGGAAGCGCCAAAATGTCAACACCGTCGAGCGTGACCGAGCCACTAGTAACGGTGTAACCGGGCTTGCCCATGATCGCCGCCGACAATGTGGACTTGCCGGCACCGTTCGGTCCCATCACCGCATGGACTTCACCGGAACAAACAGTCAGCGATACTCCATTTAGAATTTGCGTTTTATCAACGACGACTATCAGGTCGCGAATTTCTAGAGTCGTCACGACTGCACCTCGACGACAACATTGCCGTTGTCGATACTCGCGCGATACACGGGCACAGGTTGAGTGGCGGGCAGTGTATTGGCTTTCCCCGTCTCGAGACTGAAGGCACTGCCATGTCGTACACACTCGATTTCTTTGGTGTCACAAAAAACTTCACCTTCGGAAAGTGAGACATCGGCGTGACTGCACTTGTCGCCAATCGCGTAGACCTTGTCGTCAATTCGCACTATGGCGATGGCTCGATCGCCAACGACAAAACGGCGCACGGCACCGGACACAAGTTCGTCGAAGCGACAGACTGTGGTCTTCATGATTGAGCCTTGCCGCTTTTTACACCAAGAAGTTTCGCGCTGACTCGCTCGCGCAATTCAGAAATAAATGGCACTGTTGGCAAGCGATCCAATACTTCGCCGAAGAAGCCAAGTACGACAAGCCGTTCGGCAATCTCTGGGGTTATTCCGCGACTCTCGAGATAGAAACGCTGTTCGTCATCAACCGGGCCGACAGTGCTGGCATGACTGCATTTAACATCATTGGTTTCGATCTCTAGATTTGGCACGCTCTCGGCCCACGCGCCATGCGACAATATGAGATTGCGATTAGTTTGGAAAGCTTCTGACTTAGTCGCGTTCTCGCGAATACGAATCAGACCGGTGTAAACACTCTTGGCGGTGTCTTTTACAGCACCCTTAAATAGCAAATCACTTCGAGTGCGTGGCGCGGCGTGGTCCTGCAGAGTGCGAAAGTCGTGCATCTGTGTCGAGTCTGCAAAATACAACGCAACTTGTTGGGCGTTGGCGCCCTGACCTTCGAGGCGCACCTCGGCACGCACGCGCGCATATTCGCCTCCGAGTGCAACAGTAAACATTCGCATCAGCGAATCCCGTTGTCCAACGGCCTGTTGATAACCAATTTGCCAAGTTGAAGTGCCGAGTTCGTTTATTGCGACATATGTGACACGCGCCGATTGCGCGGCGCGAACATCTACAACCGGAATCACAACCGACTTGATCTCGTCTCTGGATATAAAACGCTCGACGACAGTGACCTCGCTGTTTTCTTGGGCCTCGATGACCAGACGCGGATACACAATTACCCCAGATTTATCGACTGAGTGCGTGATAATGATCGGTTCACCGATCACCTGATTGCGCGCCACAGTTATGGCAGTTACTTGCGCATTACGCAAATTGAGTTCCTCAAATACATCCACTGGTTCACGCGGAGTAACTTTCGTTATATTTGACACGAGAGACTCAAGCAATCCAAGTTCAGCAATTTTCGTCGTGACAAGCCCAGGCGAGTAACTATCTAAATCGAGTTCGCCAATTCTGCTGTAACGCCAAATTTCTTCGCTCGCAGTTGGCATTTTAGTTGTCGGTTTAATTTGGTCTTTATTTAACGGTTTAATTAGTGCTGTCATTTACGTTTACGTTTTCTTTTCTTGCGTTTCTTCTCTTCAATTTCGCCGACAATGTCTGAAGCCATCGCGTTGATGATCGCTTCCGCTTCACTCAACACAGACGCCGCGGTGCCGTCCTTAACACTGTCTGGTTCGTTTGGAGTTGCTGTCGGCAGGATCGTGCCGTGCGCCCAACCAATGTCGATTGAGCGATGGTCGAACTTTGCGCAATTATCTGGACAGCGCCACGGCGCGTCTGGGGCGAGATCAAGACGACACCGGCGCATTGCATCACCATT
>JABMNW010000151.1 GCA_013204455.1 Acidimicrobiaceae bacterium | reverse complement strand
CCGTCGGGCTGAGTGAGCCCACGCACTTCGACGCCAGGTTGCTTCATCGGCACCAACAGATACGAGATGCCTTTGTGCTTCGGCGAATCCTTATCGGTGCGCGTGAGCAAGAAGCAGTAATCGGCATGATGACCTTGTGTGGTCCAAACTTTTTGACCGTTGATCAACCATTCGTCGCCGTCCAACATTGCCGTTGTCTTGACACTTGCTAAATCGCTACCACTATTTGGTTCGCTAAAACCTTGGCACCAGCGCATTTGGCCGCTCAAAATTTTTGGCAAGAACTCTTTTTTCTGTTCTTCCGTGCCCCATTGCAACAAAGTTGGGCCAACGAGTGTGTCGCCGAAAAAATCGGCACGCATCGGTGCACCGGCGTTGGCAAACTCTTCGGCCAATACAACACCTTCTAAAACACTTAGTCCTTTACCGCCGTATTCCTTTGGCCACGTCGCACAGATCCATCCACCTTCAAATAATTTGGTTGACCAAGATTCGTTGAACGCGATTCGCTCCTCAACTGTCATCTCGTAGTTTTCGTCAAACCAGCGGGGCGGCAGGTTGTCGCGTAGCCATTGGCGAATTTCGGTACGACGTGCCTGCGCCTCCGGCGTGTAAGTCAACATCCACCCATTGTGGCTCATTTTAGGTAGTCCAGTCCATCCGCAGGAAATTATCTCCATCCGCAGGAATTGATCGCTGTACATGCCGTTAGAACTCCTGTGAAACAGGGCACATTTGGCAGCGCTGAGCACCGACAGCGTAAAGTTCAAACATGACAATTACAGATAGCCCCACGGCGACAACCGGGCGTTGGACACATCAGTGGAAAGAACTTTACGAAGAAGTAATCACCACAGGTTTGTGCACTGGTTGCGCCGCGTGCGTTATTTCGTGTCCGCACGATGTGATTGGCTACGAACACGAGGAAGGTAAGTACAAACCGTTTCATCTTGAAGAAGAACTTGGCCTTGACAATTGCGTGCACGGAGAAAAGGGATGCACAAGTTGCACGCGAGCCTGTCCACGCTTTCGCGCCTGGGAGCCAGAAGCCGACATGCAACTGTTTGGCCGCACACGCAAAGACGAAGAAATGTACGGGCAGTATCGCCAACTACTAATGGTTCGGGCGACTGACGAAGCGACACAGAATAAAGGTCAAGACGGCGGCTTCGTCGGTGCAATGTTAATTTGGTTGTTGAAACACGACTACATAGATGCGGCGCTAACAAGTTTTGTTCCAGGCGACGGTTCATCGTGGAAGGCATTGCCGGGTCTTGCTCGCACAGCGCAAGAAGTACTCGCCTCCTCTGGTAGTCGTTACACATATTCGGCAAACACTTTGGCGATTCGGGACGCGCAAAAGGAAGGGTTGAATCGTCTCGCGCTGGTTGGTATGGGTTGTCAGTCGTCGGCATTGCCAATCATGTGGAAGCGCAAAGTCGGAAAAATTGGCAAGCCATTCTTATTTAACATTGGATTGCTGTGTTCGAAAACCTTTGATGACGCAATCTTTGAGGAATTATTCTTGGCCAAATACGGTTTGAAAAAAGAAGAGATGGTCAAGATGAATATCAAGGGTGTCTTCCAGATCTGGATGAAAGATGGTTCGTATCACGAAATAGATCTAAAAGAATGTCACCAGTGGACGCGTGAAGGTTGCAAGATGTGTCCAGATTTCGCTGCGGAGCATGCAGATATTTCCACCGGTGGCATCGGCGAAGATAACGATTGGACACTCTGTATCGTGCGCACCGAGCTTGGCGAAGAAGTAATGACTCGGATGATCAAAGATGGATCGGTTGTCGCCCGACCAGCCGAAGCAGATGCAACTGCAATGAAGTTGTTGCGTCTGTTGAGCGTTGTCAGTCGCCGCCGCTGGCCAACTTTTGCGAATGCCGCAGTCAGTGTCGGTGTGCCAGCGCCAAAAAAGAAAGCAGACGGTTCAATTCCGGCTGCTCACTAACGAGAGATTGACCGCAATGGAGCCAGGTTTGCTACGCGATTTGTTGACATTAATTTCGGGCGTTGTCACTGGCGTAATGTCTGGAACCTTTGGTGTTGGCGGTGCGGTTATCTCTACACCGGCTATTCGCGCTCTAGGTTTAAGCGCAGCACTCGCCGTTGGCACGACATTGCCATCGATTATTCCTGGCGCAATTGCTGGTTCATGGCGTTATCGAACTGCGGAACTAATTCGCTGGGATGTTGTTGTCGCAACTGCACCAACAGGGATCATCAGTGCTGTAATTGGTGCGTGGATATCGCCGCGCGTACCTGGCGATGGTCATTTGCTAATGGTGCTGACTGCCGCGTTGTTGATGTGGAGTGCAATCAATATGATCCGCTCTGTTGCGCCAGCAAACTTGTCCGATGGATTAGTCGTAGCTAGGAGATCGCCAAAGCTTTTCGCAGTACTCACGGGATTGCTTGCTGGAGGATTATCTGGATTGCTCGGCGTTGGCGGTGGCATTGTGATGGTGCCACTCTTTCGTCGCTGGCTCAGGCTGCCAATTAAGAACGCAATTGCTACCTCGCTTATCTGCGTCGGATGTTTTGCAATTCCAGGGACCATCACGCATGCGCTCGAGGGTGGAATTGATTGGCGGTTTGCTACATGGCTCGCTGTAGGAGTTGTCGTGGGTGCACCACTTGGATCTCGGTTGGCCCTAAAAATGAGTGACAAGCGCCTGCAACGTGCCTTTGGTTTATTTCTTGCCGTGATCGCAGTTTTCTATGGACTTGGTGAACTATTAGCGCTCTAGTTCTTTTAACGCAGTTTTAAAAACATTGTCGAACATTTTTATGGTGAGTTTGCCAGTGAATGTATTCTGTTGGCTCGGGTGGTATGAACAAACAATCGTGTACCGCTCGTGGCGCACAACAACGCCGTGGCCAAATTTTGGGCGCGGACGAATCGATAGTTCGTCACAAATTGTTTGGAACGAGAACAACCCAAGACATATGACGACGCGCGCCTGACGTAACATCGCGAGTTCGCGAGTTAGAAATGGCGCACATTTACTGCGCTCGGTTAGCGTTGGTTTATTCGCAGGCGGCGCACAACGCACCGCCGAAGTAACCCACGCGTTATGCAAAGTTAAACCGTCATCGCGCGACACAGACTCTGGTTGTGAGGCAAGTCCTGCTTTGTGCATCGCGCGATACAACCAGTCGCCGCTTCGATCACCGGTGAAAACACGACCCGTGCGATTGGCGCCGTGCGCACCAGGAGCAAGTCCCAACACAACAATCCGCGCCTGCTTATCCCCGAAACCGACAATCGGTTTACCCCAATATGTTTCTGTGAGATATGCAGCGCGTTTTTCTTTAGCTACTGATTCGCGCCACTTCACAAGTCGTGCACAATTTCGACAGTTCGTTATCTCGTTAGATAGATGATCAAGATCATCTATAGCATCCTCTTTCTCTAGTTCGTCGCCTTGACTCATAAGGCGAGATTATGCCTTGGCGCGATAGTTTGAAGATCTAGATATGAAACAGACAGAGTCGACGCTTGTAATTATGGTTCGACATGGCAAGACGGCAAGCACGGGCAAGTTATTGCCGGGTCGCGCCGCTGGTTTGCATCTCAGTGAAACTGGCCATAAAGAAGCACTCTTGGCAGCGCAGCGCCTGAGCAAACTGACAAAAGTTTCTGCAATCTATGCATCACCACTTGAGCGAGCACGTGAAACTGCCGCACCAATTGCCAAACTTTTAAACCAGAAAGTTTTAATAAATAAGGGTTTGTTCGAGTGTGACTTCGGCGACTGGACAGGCAAAGAACTTAGCAAACTAATGAAGCTTCCTGAATGGTCGACCGTTCAGCGAGTACCAAGCGTGTTTAGATTTCCAAATGGTGAAAGTTTTACCGAAATGCAAACTCGTATCACGACAACACTTGACGAAATTCGCAATAAACATAAAGGCGGAGTTGTGATTTGTGTTTCCCATGCAGATCCAATAAAGGCCGCCGTCGCACACGCAATGGGAACTCATTTAGACCTCTTTCAGCGCATCGTGATTAGCACCTGCTCGATTAGCGCAATCTCGTACTCGGCATATGGACCAGTCGTACTGACTGTTAACTCAACTGGCGGTGAACTTTCCGAGTTACGCGTGTCATGAGTTTGTATTTCGAGTTTGATTCGACTGATGCGTTTACTGCTGGCGCACTCGGTGAACCTGGTCAGCGAACTTTTGTGTTGCAAGTACGCGCAGAGGGTCAACGCATAACGATTAAGTGCGAAAAGGAACAAGTTGCTGTGTTATCCGAGTATCTGCGCAAACTTCTGGCCGATGCGCCAGACGATTCGCAGCGTCCAATCGAAGATGCGATGCAACTCTCACAGCCAGTCGAGCCAGAGTTCGTGCTTGGCACTGTAGGCCTGGCTTACGACTCGATTGGTGACCGGTTGGTCGTGCAACTCGATGAAATCGAGATCATTGACGAAAATGACCAAGCGACGTCAACGCAGGATATCTCGCGAATTCGGGCACGAATTACTCGAGGACAAGCCGCTGCATTCTGCGAACATGCAGATGATGTTGTTGCCTCAGGACGACCAACTTGTGTGTTTTGCGGTCGCCCAATAAACCGAGATGGTCATTTGTGTCCGCGAATGAATTAACCAATCCATGGAATCGCAGTTAGATCTTTTACTGCGCGGCGAGATGAGCGTCGTAATGCGAATGCCGTACAGCAGTAACGCAACATTTCTTGTTTCTATTGCGTCGGATGAAAAATCCGTGCAAGCAATTTATAAGCCAATGCGCGGCGAACGACCGCTGTGGGATTTTGAACCGGGTCTACATCGACGTGAAGTTGCTGCATATCGACTTTCGCAGGCAATGGGACTCAACTGCGTTCCCGCCACTGTGTTGCGTGACGGACCAAGCGGTGAAGGCTCGGTGCAGTTGCTAATTGACGCCAATCCCGACGAGCATTACTTCACACTGTTTGAACAACGGATAGAACTGCATGATCAATTTCGTGCGATGTGCGCGTTTGACATTATTATCAACAACACAGACCGCAAGTCCGGTCATGTTCTCGTTGACAAAGACGCTCATGTTTGGGGAATCGATCACGGTTTGTGTTTTGCTTCGGACTTCAAACTTCGCACTGTAATCTGGGAGTTCGGTGGCGAGCCGTTATCCGAATCTATTTGTCAAGTAATCAAACCACTGACTTCGAGCGTGCCACTAGAAGTCGCGACACTCTTAAGCGAACAAGAAATTGACGCAATTATTGAGCGCGCAGAGTGGTTAAGCCAAGGCGCGATGTTTCCTGTGGATCAAAGCGGCAGGCTTTACCCCTGGCCACTGGTCTAACTTCCCGCCGGTCTAACTAGCCGCCGGTCTAACTAGCCGCGGGCTTTTAAGGCTGCGATAAGTTTTGGCAACACTTTGTGCACATCGCCAATGATCCCAAGATCGGCGATACCAAAAATTGGTGCTTCTTT
>JABMNW010000150.1 GCA_013204455.1 Acidimicrobiaceae bacterium | reverse complement strand
TTCCAGCACGATTGCATCTTCCTTATTTTTGGGCAAAGTTTCTCCGGGCAATTTCTTGGTTAATAACCCGACGATCAGATGATCGTTTAGGGCGACTTGTCACGCTATCGCCCTGACTGAGTGCTCTCAAACCCCCAAAGAACAACGATTTAAAAGGATTTCGGGATCTGATCACTGGCCAGAATCAATAACCGTCCTGAGCCGGTTAAAGACTTCGTCGGGCGACCCAACTCCGTCTACTACATGAAGCGATCCGCGACCTTGATAGTAGGTAAGCAGCGGGGCAGTTTGGGCCTCATAGACATCTAGCCGATGGTTGATTGCCTGCTCGGTGTCATCCGTTCGCTGGATAATTCGGCCACCGCATTTTTCGCACAAGCATGGGTTTTGCTCGATGGAAGTTGCTGTGTAGTTGGTCGCACATGTTTCGCATACGCGACGAGCCGACAAACGACCCAATACGATCTCGCGTGAAACGTCAAGATCGATTACAAAACCTACTGGTCGCGCCTCGGTCAGCGAATCCAATGCCGAGGCTTGACCGATCGTGCGTGGAAAACCATCCAGAACATAACCAGCAACTCGCGCATCTTCCTGTCCGATTCGACCCTGCACGAGAGAAACCATCAGTTCATCGTTGACTAACTCGCCACGGATTAACACGGATACGGCTGCACGACCGACAACTGAGTCTTGCTTAACTGCTTTACGCAACATTTCTCCAGTCGAAATATGCGGTACGCCAAAGTGATTCGCGAGTCTTGTGCTCTGCGTTCCCTTGCCCGCGCCTTGTCGGCCGAACATAATGATTCTGACTCCGCTCCGCATGAGTTTTATGCTTCCAATCCTCTCGCCAATAAAACGTAGGTAATAAGTAGTGCCCGCAAACGCTGCGGAATTACTTTAGGAAACCCTCATAGTTGCGTTGCATTAGTTGACTATCAATTTGTCGCATAAGTTCGAGCGCCACACCAACGGCGATCAACACTGTTGTGCCCGCAAAAGGGAAAGTCTGCACATTGCCCACCCACAAAACGATGTACGGTAAAATTGCAACCACGGCTACGAACGTTGCGCCTGGCAAGGTGATCCGGTTAACCGTCTTACCAAGAAACGACTCTGTTTGTTGACCTGGTCGAATCCCAGGAATGAAACCGCCTTGCTTGCGCAACTGATCGGCTTGACGAATTGGATCGAAAGCAATCGAGTTGTAGAAGTAGGCAAAGGCAATGATCAACAGCGCAAAGATTGTGACGTACATCAGGTTCTGACTATTAATAAGGTTTTGGTCAACGAACCGAGCAATCGAACCGCGCCATCCTTCACCACTTCCAAGCATGTTGGACATCAACACTGGTAGTAACAGCACCGAACTCGCAAAAATGATTGGCACAACGCCTGACTGGTTAACTTTCAACGGAATATAAGTGTTTTGCCCACCGTACATTTTTCGACCAACTACGCGTTTAGCAAATTGCACTGGAATACGCCGCTGGCCCAATTCAACTCGCACTACCGCAATGATGATCCCAATCGAGAGCAAAACCAAGATTACGAATACGAGAGTTTTTCTGGTCTGCAACAACGAGTAGTAGCTATATGGCAGATCGCTAACCACAGAAGCAAAAATCACCATCGACATTCCGTTGCCAATTCCCCGCTGACTAATCAATTCGCCAAGCCACATCAGTAACGCCGTGCCGGCAACTAGCGACGGAATAACCAACAATGCTCGTGGCATAAACGGATCTAATAACACGACATCGGGTGCCTGAGCAGCGGCACCAAAAAATGCCGAACCGCGACCTTGACCAAAGATAAAGGTAAGACCAGCACCCTGCAGGGTGGCAATGGCAATCGCAACGTACCTCGTCCACTGCGTGATCTTGCGCTGACCAGTTGCGCCCTCTTGCTGCCACTCTTCCAATTTTGGAATTACAACTGTGAGCACCTGCATGATGATGCTCGAAGTAATGTACGGCATGATCCCGAGCGCGAAGATCGAGAAACTGCCGAACGCTCCGCCAGAGAACAAGTTTAGGAAACCAAGTGCACCTTGCGACTTTGATGCTTCACGAAGTTGGCTGACTGCTTGCCCATCTACACCAGGAACTCTCAATAAACTACCCAGGCGATAGATCGCCAACATCGCGAGAGTAAACAGGATCTTGTTGCGAAGTTCTGCAACTTTAAAGATGTTGCTAATTTTTGCCAAGACGTTGCCTCGCTATTTGATGTGTGAGCTTTGCCAGACGAACTGTACTAGCGGTTCGTGAACTGA
>JABMNW010000149.1 GCA_013204455.1 Acidimicrobiaceae bacterium | reverse complement strand
TTGCGAACGTACCGCTCTACCAACTGAGCTACAGCCCCATATTGCGGTTAGAACGCTACCTCTAAGCCTAGAAGCTCCGGCAGGCTAATTAGGCGGCGTGGTGGCGAAACTGACGTGCATAACGAGTGTTATCGCGTCTGACGCGAATCTGCACCAATACATAGCAATATCCGAGCAAACCAATCAGGCTCAGAGTGAAGGCATAAACGAGCACGATCGAACCAGTCGTAAAAGCCAAAAATAAAGCCACGGTCGTTGATGCACCTAGCCCAACAACTGTGTGTTGACGACGCTGGCGTTGAAGTCCGCGAGAATATGTCTCACCCGATTGCACTCGGTGTGACCGGGTGCCCTTCGGGCGCAAGATTGGGCCGGTCAAATGTGAAAGATGGCTGGTTTGGCGCTGCTGGTTTGGCGCAAGCGGTCGAGACATACCTCGGAGGTGAGTCTGTGAATTTCGTAAGTTGGAGTTTTGCAATGAGTACAGGTGGCGACGGAAATGGTTGACCGAGATACTTGGTGAGCTGTTAATTCGAGCACGGATCAGTGGCGGCAGAAGAACTGCGAGCCATGCGGCGCCGACGATCAACAAAATCAGTTTGCTCATAAACTTCCTCAAGTGTATTACGGAATCGCTACAGTTTGAGCAAATCTGGCTAATTCTGGATCATAAAACTCGAATTCTTTCTTGCCCATCCCTAAAAATTAAGGCAAAATGAGCGATAGAAAGCGCATTTAAGAGCGTCAAACCCTGGTTTCACGACGATATAAGCCTTGTCTGCCACCGGATTTCTCCCACAGGGTCAGTTCGCCGATGACCATTGCCCGGTCTGCACTTTTGCACATGTCGTAGATAGTGAGCGCGGCAACCGAGCAGGCGTGCAGGGCTTCCATCTCCACACCGGTGCGATCCACGGTGTCAACCTGGGCTTCAACAGCAATGTGGTCATCGCCAATTTCGAAATTGATATACACCGCACCAACTAATAGCGGATGACAAAGCGGAATCATTTCGGCAGTGCGCTTAGATGCCTGTATTCCGGCCACGCGAGCCACGGCTAAGACATCGCCTTTTTTCACTTCCCGGTTAGCAACCGCAACCGTGGTTGCTGGTTGCATAAATACTTTGCACTTGGCGATTGCGCGCCGGTGTGTTGGTTCCTTTGGAGTTACATCTACCATTCGCGCGCGACCCATTGGGTCTAGGTGCGAAAAATTCAGATCAGACATCTCGCCCGCCTATCCGCCGATTTGGCTCATCGAACGCTTTGGGCGCACGAAGGTGACATTGCCGATTGCATGACCTGCCCATTTTGTGCCAACCGCCCGCTGAATTTCTATGGCTATCGCGTCGTCATTGGCACCGCCACGCAACATTGCTCGCAGGTCAAACTCGGTAGTCGAGAACAAACACGTACGAAACTGCCCTTCGGCTGTCAGTCGCACACGGTCACAATCGCCACAAAACGGTTTAGTCACCGACGGAACCACACCGACCGTTCCGTTGCCATCTAAATAGCGCCAGCTCTTCGCAGGTGCTGCACCACGCGCAAGCACCTGTTCGAGCGTATAGACGTTATTAATAGTCGCCACAATTTCGTCTTGCCCGACAACATCATTGCGTTGCCACTGATCTTGAGCATCAAGTGGCATGAACTCTATAAACCGAACTTCGATTTGTTTTTCGCGACCAAAACTCGCCAATGCGAGAATCTCATCATCGTTTACACCGCGTTGGATCACGGCGTTTATCTTGACTGGCGCAAAACCTGCCTGAACTGCAGCCGATATGCCATCTAGAACATTTTTCAGATGATCGCGGCGCGTGATTTCAATGAATTTCTGGTGTTGCAAGGTGTCAAGGCTGATATTTATTCGTGATAGTCCAGCTGCTTTAAGTTCGTGCGCGACCAGACGCAGAGTTGCACCGTTTGTAGTGAGCGCAAGATCGATTGGTTTTCCACGCCTCGGCGACGACGCGCTATCGGGCACTCGCAATTTTGCGAGTTTCTCGACCAGTACTGGTAAATGGGCACGCACAGTTGGCTCGCCACCAGTTAGGCGAATTCCGTCGACTTCGAATCGCTTGACAAAAATTGTCGCCAGCCGATGAATTTCTTCGAATGTTAGGAGCTCGGTGCGATCAAGCCAGACCATGCCTTCTTCGGGCATGCAATAAGTGCAACGGAAATTGCACCGATCGGTGACCGAAATGCGCAGGTCGCGCACTGTCCGCCCAAACGGATCCACTAGCTCCATAGATTCAGCCTAGACCGAACGAAAAATATTCTCTAGCCGAGCAACATAACTTCGATTTCGCCGCCCACGGCTACGCCATCGCCGTCGAGCACGATTGCTAGACCATTAGCCAAAGCCGTAGCGGCAAGTTGATGACTGCCCTGCGGGCCAGTGTCACGAACATGTAAGCGACCATCATCGCCAAACGATCCGAATACACGCATAAAGTGAATCTTGCCGTCGCGGTGCCGCTTTAGGGGGGCATCAACGATTGCTCGAACTGTTGGTCGGATCAGATTTTGGGTGTGACCCATCATCTTGCGTAGAGCCGGTCGAGCCAACAATTCGTAACTAATCATCGACGACACAGGATTACCCGGTAGGCCAAACACAGGAATCACTCGCCCATCCGCGGATGTAAGTTTTCCAAATGCAAATGGTTTCGCTGGTTTAATCGCCATTTGCATCCATCTCATTTCTGCAATCCGAGATAAAACAATCTTGACTATGTCAAAGTCACCCATACCCACACCACCACTGGTGACAATCGCGTCGCAACGCGTGGCCACTTCACGCAAAATGCTTTCAAGTTTTGCTTCGTTGTCGTCGATTATCCCAAGGTTGATAACTTCGCAATCAGTCGCGCTGATCATTGCCGTAAGCATCGTTAAATTACTTTCGCGAATTTGACCCGGTTTTAGTTGCGAGCCATCGACTACAAGTTCATCTCCGGTCGACAACATTGCTACGCGCAGTCGCGGGTAAGACAAGACCTCTCGTGCATTGATACTCGCCAGCACTCCGACGCCTGCAGCGTTGATCACAGAGCCACGAGCAAAGACAACATCGCCTGCGCACACATCTTCACCTATATTGCGAATGGCTTGACCAAGTTGTGCGGCTTTATTGCAACGCACACGCGACTCGTTAATCATCTGCGTGTCTTCAATCATCACGATTGAATCGGCGCCGTCTGGCACTGGAGCACCTGTCATAATTCGTGCAGCCTGCCCCGCACCGATACTGAACTTCGGGGCATGACCAGCACCAATTACTCCAAGAACTTCAAGTTCAAAACCCGCACTCGGCACATCCACAGCACGAACAGCAAAACCGTCTACGGCTGAGTTTGCAAACGGCGGGACGAACTCGGTTGCCACAACATCTTGAGCGACTACTCGACCAGTCATTCGCTCACGGCCAACCAAAACGGTTATTAAAGGCTCACAACCACCAATCACAATGTCTTGTGCTTCGGTTAAAGAAATCACAACGGTGACGGTATCGCCACAGATATGGTGGCAGGCTCATGCGTGTGGGTTCATACCAATCACTTTCCGCTTCTGGGCACACAGTGGCTTGGGAGTCGGTATCCCGCCAAACAACAAGCAAAGTGGACTTGCGCTGGGAGAACGAGGGTTGGACAGCCGAAGGCACATTAGGTACGGATAATGCTCAATTCGTGTTGCGATTGTCGGCCGGATGGATAATTCAGCAGTTTTTGTTGTTCCGCGATATGCAAGAACCCGATCTATGGCTCGGGACCGATGGCTCTGGGCGATGGGGGGAAGTTAACGGCGCACACCGAACCGAATTGGATGGCTGTACCGACCTTGATTTGGCCGGTACACCGTTTACGAATTGCATTCCGATTCGCCGACTGCCGTTACATATTGGTGATAGTGCGACGATCAGCGTCGCGGTCATCGACACCGAAACTTTATCGGTTATACGAGCGACACATCAATACACAAAGGTCGCACAACACACTTGGCGTTATCTAAGCGCATCAAGCGGTGCAGAAGTTCAAGTAGCAGTTGACGAGTTTGGTTTCGTACTCGACGAACCAAATAATTTTCGCAGATTAATTATTTAGTCGACTAGTGCGGCGTAGACCAACGAACGCAAATACGGACGAATCTGATAGGTTGTCGACGGCATCAACTGGGTAAAGAACATCACGCTAATTTCGTTTGCGGGATCGACCCAGAACACTGTGCTGGCTGCGCCACCCCACCCGTAAGTACCATTCGGACACAAGGAGCGTGTCTTGGCCTGGTCAAGAACTACCGAAAAGCCAAGCCCGAAACCAAGTCCGTCGTAGAAAATTTCCTCGCCGAGTGGCCGACCAAATGTCGAAACATCAGCGTTGTTTGGCAAATGGTTCCTTGTCATTAGGTCAACCGTGCGAGACGACAACAGTCGTACCTCACCAAGTTTGCCCTTACCTTCAAGCATCCGAATGAACTTGAAGTAATCGCCCGCTGTCGAAATTAATCCGCCGCCGCCAGATAGGTAAACTGGATTCGACATTGCATCAGCACCGAGTTTGTCGAGCCGCATTGTTTTGCCGGACGCTTCGTGAAATCCGTATAGCGAGGCCACCCGCGAATGCTTTTCGGCTGGCGCATAAAACGCCGTATCGTTCATCCCCAACGGCCCAAGAATATTCTTTGCAAAAAACTCGTCAAGTCGCATTCCAGAAACAACTTCGACTACACGACCAAGCACATCGGTCGCCACGCTGTAGTTCCATTCGCTACCTGGCTGAAACAACAACGGCAATGCAGCATATTTATCGCAAACCGTTTCGAGACTATCGTTTTGTCCGACACCCATTTCAAAACCC
Organism: Acidimicrobiaceae bacterium; assembly: GCA_013204455.1. Taxonomy (GTDB): domain Bacteria; phylum Actinomycetota; class Acidimicrobiia; order Acidimicrobiales; family Ilumatobacteraceae; genus BACL27. The sequence continues at coordinate 1,245 of JABMNW010000149.1, read as the reverse complement.
GCACGACGATACATGTCGTCTACTACGTCCGAGTACATAAAGCCATACGTCAATCCTGCGGTATGCGTAAGTAAATGCCATAAACGCATCGGCTCGGTGATCGGCGCAGTAACCGGCTTTAAGACTGTGCCAGTATTCCAAACACGGGTGTTACCAAACGAAGGAATGTAATCGCTGACAAGATCGGTCAGTTGCAACCGACCTTGCTCCATCAGCATCATTGCCGCAACCGAAGTGATCGGCTTGGTCATCGAATAGATGCGATACATCGTGTCGGAAGTTATTGGCGCACCGGATTGCATGTCTTGATTTCCATAAGTGCTGAAATGAGCAACTTTGCCTGCACGAGCAACTGCTACGGCATATCCGGACAATCGACCGTCATCAACATATTTGTGAAAGTGCTGATCAATATCTTGTAAACGATTCGGATCAAAACCCACCTCGTTCGGATTTACTGTTGCTGTAAAAGTTGAACTTTTATTTGAACTCATAATCTTCTCTCTTTCATTGACGAAACTTGGCTTCTAGCCAGGACTCCAATTGTGGACCAACATCTTTTCGTGTTAGCGACATATCAATCGCGGCACGCAATAATCCCATCGGCGTTCCAGTGTCGTACCTAGCGACATCACTGACAATACCAAGTAATAAGTCGGCTTGTGCCAGCACTTGCAATGTGTCGGTCAATTGCAGTTCACCACTCGCACCTGCGGTAAGTACCGCAAGATGATCAAAAACATTTGGTGCAAATACATAGCGACCGATAATTACAAGATCGCTGACCACTTCGCTTGGCGACGGTTTTTCGATTACTTGACTAATGCTCACACCATTGTCACTACTGAGCGCCGTAACTGAGACGTTGCCGTAATGTACGACTTCGCTCATCGCTACTTTTTTTAGACCAATACTGCTTTTGCTAGTTTTCTCATAAAGTTCGACAAGCGAGGTCAACAGTGAAGCATCACCCATGATCTCGTCCGGCAAAAGCACTGCGAATGGTTCGCCCGATACGGCATCACGCGCACACCAGATCGCATGACCAAGTCCGCGAGGAGAATCTTGATAGACAACAATCACTTCAACACTTGGCGTGCTTGCCGCCGCGAGATAGGCCTCGATCGACGGCTTGGCCCGACTAGATACCACGATTACCCGTTCAACGCCCGCCTGCACAGCCTCGTCAATCACGAATTGCAAGGCTGGAGTGTCATATATAGGTAGCAATTCTTTGGGAGTCGC
>JABMNW010000148.1 GCA_013204455.1 Acidimicrobiaceae bacterium | reverse complement strand
TCTTTGACCTGAAGCACCCGTCAAGGCTCGCACCCCTTTTGCCTCGCCGCAACCTGCGAGACAATCACCTAACCTCGCAACTAGTGACTGGTGCAACATTGGTTCTTGTCGGTTCGGCAGTAGCGATTACTTGCTTGATGCTTGCGGTGTGGGCGATCAGCCTCGTGATGCGTGACGCCTCGATTGTCGACATTGCATGGGGCTCTGGTTTCGTTCTTGTGTCGTGGGTTTCAAATTGGCTTAGCGACGGAAATTCGACGCGCAATTCGGTTCTCGTCGTGTTGACAACAATTTGGGGTTTACGACTTGCGTTGTATCTAGCGAGACGAAATCTTGGCAAAGGCGAGGACTCTCGGTATCAGTCGATGCGCCGCCGACACGGCGACCGTTTTGCGCTAGTCAGTCTGTATGCCGTTTTTGGGGTTCAGGGTGTGTTGATGTGGATTGTCTCATTGCCTTTGCAACTTGGTCAAGTGCGCCAAGAACCAGGTTTCGGAGTGATCGGCATTTTGGGTCTGCTCGTCTGGAGTGTTGGAATATTTTTTGAGGCTGTAGGTGATGCTCAACTCGCTCGTTTTAAGCGAAACCCCGCGAACGCAGGTCGTGTGATGGACCAGGGTTTGTGGCACTACACCCGGCACCCAAATTATTTTGGTGACTGTTGTGTGTGGTGGGGTCTTGGATTGATTGCTTTCGAATCACGGATTGGTTTCGTAGTTTTGATCGGCCCAGTTGTAATGACTGTGTTACTTGTAAAAGTTTCCGGCGCCGCGCTACTTGACAAAATAATGTTGAAGCGTAAACCAGAGTATGCAAATTATGTTGCCGCGACTAGTGGTTTCATCCCGCGGCAACCGCGTAAAACTAAATCAGCTGGCTAAATAACCAATCCAACTAGACGCGCCAGTTCTCCTTGGCGCCCGGGTACTAGATCGTGCGAGCCAACAGTGCGACCAGGCTCGAACAGCACAAGTTGGGTTGCCAGTGCTGCGACATCTGCCAAGTCGTGAGTCACGATCACTGCAGTTAGATGTAACTCAACGATTAGATCCTTGATCAGTGAGCGTACTGCGATGCGATTTGTTTGGTCGAGCGCACTAAACGGTTCATCGAGTAGCAACAAACGTGGTGAGCCAGCCAATGCTCGGGCGAGTGCAACACGCTGCTGCTCGCCACCAGAAAGCGACGCCGTCGGAGAATCTGCCAAGTGACCCGCCTGTACCCGATCCAGCCAATGCTTGGCCTGCATGTGACGTCGCCCACGATCGTGCGAGTTAAGTAATGCGAGTGCGACATTGTCGAGTGGGCTGAGATGCGAAAGCAATGCGGCGTGCTGAGAAACCAACCCGATTTTTCGGTCCTGTGTGCGCACATGGACAGAATCTTGCGCGTTGGCAAACTCCACGCCATCAAAACTGATACTCCCCGACTCTGGCCTCAATAAACCTGCGACGGCAGTCAGGCTGACGCTCTTGCCAGAGCCCGATGGCCCAAATAGTGCAGTGATTCCGGGTCGCGCTTCGTAATCAACGGTCACGGAAAATTTTCCAGACGAAATTTTTGCGTCGACTTTTAGTGTCATGACTTGCGCCCCGAAACTTGAGTGACAATCAACAACACAACTACTGCAATTGCGCCTAATACGAGCGACCCAACACGCGCCGCATCCAAATCACCGGCCTGTACCGAATCATAAACAGCAATAGGAAGTGTCTGAGTGCGATTTGGAATGTTCCCGGCAACCATCACTGTTGCGCCGAAGTCCCCGAGGGCGCGAGCGAATCCGAGCGCGATGCCAGCACCCAGTCCGCGAGACGCGACTGGGAAAGTAACAACGCGCGCCACTTGCCACTCGGATAAACCAGCGACTCGTGCCGCGGCTTCGAGTCGCGCATCAACTGATTCAATTGCGGCGCGCGCAGTGCGAACGACGTACGGCAACGCAGATACCGATGCAGCGATTACAGCAGCAGTTTGTGTAAACACGAGTGGCGCGCCGAACAGACGCTCCCACGATTTACCAACAGGACTATTAACTCCGAGCAGGGTGAGTAAGTAAAAACCGAGCACAGTTGGTGGCAAGACAATTGGCAAAGTTACGATGGCCTCGATTAATCCGCGGAAACGGAATCGTCCTTTGGCGAGTACATATGCAACCGCGATGCCAATTACAGATGCAAATAGCGTTGCCAGTCCGGCGACACGCAGTGATAGCCACAGCGGAAACCAACTATTCATGGCGTAACCGTAGACGCTGGATCGGGTTGTACATATCCGTAACGCGACATTATCGCCAGACCCGACCGGCTCGTAACAAATTTCACGAAACTATTTGCTATTGACTTAGTTTTTTGGGGAGCCGTGACTACTAGGGTCTGACTAATTGGCTGGTGTAAACTTTCTGGCACCACGAGATATTCGTCATTGCTTTGGATAACTAATGACAACGCAACAAGCGCCGCGTCAGCGTTACCAGATTGCACAATGCGTAAAGCGTCGGAAATATTTTCGCCATAAATTAATCGATCCTGCATCGCGCCGAAAATCCCGAGCGAAACGAGTGTTTGTTTTGCCGCCAAACCATACGGCGCATGCTGGGGGTTGGCGATCACAATTCGGCGATAGTCCGTGTCTTGTAGATCTACAAGATTCGCTGGAATCGACTTTGATTTGGATACGACGAGAGCCAAACGACCCATGGCGTAAACAGCTCGAGTCTTGACATCTCCCTTACCAGCATTAATTACGTCGTCCACATATGCGGAATTGGCCGAGGCGTAAACATCAAACGGTGCTCCGTTAATAATTTGTTCACGCAATTGTCCCGATGATCCAAACGAAAATTCGACGGTTACGCCAGATTGCTTAGTGAATGCAGTACCAAGTTCGCCAAATGCTTGACGTAGGTCGCTAGCCGCAGCAACCGTGATTACTTGTTGGTTTTCGGCGCCGCCAGAACAGCTCACAACACATACAGCCAGCCCGGCAAGCAGATAACGACGGAAGCGGGACAGCCTAAAGATGGAGCGGACGACGGGATTCGAACCCGCGACCCTCACCTT
>JABMNW010000147.1 GCA_013204455.1 Acidimicrobiaceae bacterium | reverse complement strand
GTCGCGTTGTACGCACGATTCGCGCTCGCGACCTTTGGCACCAAATCGCCACCGCCTCTTGGGAGTGTGCGGACCCTGGTTTGCAGTTCGATACGACGATTAATAAGTGGCACACCGCGCATGCAGCGGGCCGGATTAACGGCTCAAACCCATGCAGCGAATACATGCACATCGACAACTCCGCTTGCAACCTTGCATCAATCAACTTATTGAAGTGTCTCAACGACGACGATCACTTTGATGTTGAGTCGTATCGTCACGTGATCGAAGTGATGTTCACGGCACAAGAAATTCTTGTCGGTAACGCCGACTATCCAACAGAAAAAATTGCCGAGAATAGTCGCTTGTTCCGCCAACTCGGTCTTGGCTACGCCAACCTCGGTGCATTGTTGATGGCACTCGGTATGCCATACGACAGCGACGGCGGTCGAGCATGGGCGGCAGTGCTCACATCGATGATGACAGGTCATGCATATGCCACGAGCGCACGAACGGCGAGTCGGATGGGACCATTTGCTGGTTTTTCGGCCAACGAGCGCTACATGCTCAATGTTCTGCGAATGCACCGCGACGCCAACAATGAAATAGCCAACATCGACGTCGTGCAACAAGATCTCGTGGATGCGGCGATGGGCGCTTGGGACTCGGCCGTTCGTGACGGCGAAGAATACGGAGTGCGTAACAGTCAAGCCACTGTGCTTGCACCGACTGGCACAATCGGCTTGATGATGGACTGTGACACGACCGGTATCGAACCAGACCTTGGTCTTGTCAAATTTAAAAAACTGGTCGGTGGCGGCAACATGTCGATCGTCAACCAAACAGTGCCACGCGCGCTCACTCGACTGGGATACGAAAGTAAAGTCGTTGAACGAATCATCGCCTACATCGACGAGAACAAGACAATTGTCGGTTCGCCGGATTTCAAAGTCGAGCACCTGCCCGTCTTTGCTTGCTCAATGGGTGACAATACAATCCATTACGAAGGTCACGTACGAATGATGGGAGCGGCCCAGCCATTCTTGTCTGGTGCCATTTCTAAAACTGTCAACATGCCCGAAGAAGCGTCGATCGAAGACATCGAAGCACTGCACATGCTCTCATGGGAACTTGGCGTCAAAGCCGTTGCTGTCTACCGCGATAATTGCAAAGTTGGTCAACCACTTTCGACGGCCAAAAAAGACAGCGAAAAGGGTGACACCGATGTAGCGAATTCAGCGATGCAAGTGGTTGAGCGGATCGTTGAGCGTGTCGTGCACCAGCCAGTGCGCCAGAAATTGCCGCGTTCACGTCGTGGTCGTACCTTTGAGTTCCGCGTTGCGGATTGCAAGGGTTTCGCCACAATCGGCGAGTACGCCGACGGACGACCTGGCGAAGTGTTCTTGACTGTATCCAAACAGGGTTCAACCTTGGCCGGCATTATGGACGCGTTTGCTAAGAGCATCTCGTACGGTTTGCAGTACGGGGTGCCAATGCGAGCATTCATCGAGGCTTTCGTTAATACACGCTTCGAGCCAGCCGGTATGACTGATGATCCAGATATTCGGATGGCTTCATCAATCGTCGACTATCTCTTTCGTCGTCTCGCGGTCGAATATCTAACCACCGATGAGCGCGCCGAGTTGGGTATATACACACGTGAAGAGCGTATGCAACCAACTCTGCCAGGTGTCGAAGAATCAATCACAGAAACAAGTCAAGGCACAGATGTTTTCGCGGACCCAAAGTCGATTCCATCGGTTACCGAGTTGGCCGCACAAATGCAAGCCGGAATTTATTCAGCGCCACCATTGAGCAGAGCAAAAAAGTCTGCCGGCACGGGCATGATGTGCTCGTCGTGTGGTTCTGCCAACATGCAACGCGCTGGTGCGTGTTATGTCTGTGGCGACTGCGGATCTAGTAGCGGCTGTTCATAAATATCGAGAGTAAGTCGTTGTCATGACGATTTCGCGGTCGCCTATTGAGGTGGGGTGGTTTTCTGCATTATGTGATGATGATTACGAATTTCTCGGTGTTCCCGACGAGGAATTGCAATCGTCTTGGTTGCACTGCAGTGACATTGTCCGGCGCGCCGAACTTAACGGCTTCGATAATGTGTTACTTCCCTCTGGTTACAGTTTGGGAATTGACGCAACTGCGTTTACTGGAGCAGTTGCAACACTAACCAATGAGATTCGGCTGCTGCTGGCTGTTCGACTTGGCGAACTAGAAGTGACACAACTCGCACGACAGATTGCCAGCTTGCAACAAATTTCTAATTCCCGAATCTTAATCAATGCAACCTTGTCCGAGATGCCTGGCGAGCAACTCTCAAGCGAAGCGCGTTACCGCCGCACAACGGAGTATCTCTACGCGGTTGGAGAATTATTGGAAGGCCGATCAGTCAACCTAGACGGCGAGTTTTTGCAATTACATGTTGATCCGCCACGACTTGCTAGCCAATCGCCTGGCTGTCCTGCGATTTACCTCGGCGGACTTTCCGAAGCGGCACGAGATTGTGCCGCGGCGAGTGCAGATGTTTTTCTAATGTTGCCAGATACAACAGCCAAGGTCTCTGGTCTTGTGCTCGATCTCATACAACGTGCTCAGCGCTTCGGACGCTCACTAAATTTTGGTTGGCGCAGTCATGTGATTGTTCGAGAGACAGAACGCGAGGCGCGCCAAGCCGCACGTAGGTTGCTTTCGCGGCTTGATCCGACAACAGGGGATTCATCTCATGCACGATCTCTCGACGCAACCGCTACTGGAGTGAATCGACTAAGCGAATTGCGATCGTCCGCCGATGACGAGGGTTACTTGGAACAGAATCTTTGGACTGGTGTTGGTCGTATTCGAAGCGGTGCGGGGATTGCGATTGTCGGCGACCCAGATCAAGTGACGGCAAAAATTCACGAGTTAGCCGATGCAGGGGTTTCGGCGTTTATTTTGTCGGGGTATCCACATCTTCAAGAATGTGATCTCTTCGCGCGTTATGTATTGCCACAACTCAACCACGCTCCACTATCTATAGCCCACACCCCAGTCGCGCTCGATGAACATCGCTAAGAAGATCGCGCTAACAAGATCGCGCTTGCCAGATAGTAGCGTTTGCCAACGATAGAAACCTGCGGCGGGAACGTCGCTAAACCAAGGAGCAGTCATGGCAGAAGCATTCATTGTCGCAACAGCGCGTAGCCCGATCGGTCGAGCCAACAAAGGGTCGCTTGTTGACCTTCGTCCCGACGATATGTCGGCGCAAATTATTCGTGCATTGATGGCCCAGGTTCCGCAAATAAAAGCCGAGGATGTCGAAGACCTAATGATGGGCTGTGGCCAACCAGCAGGCGAAGCCGGATTCAACATTGCGCGTGTCGTTGCGGTTCTTGCTGGACTCGACAATGTTCCTGGGGTGACCGTCAATCGTTATTGCTCATCGAGTTTGCAGACAATCCGCATGGCGGCACACGCAATTAAATCCGGCGAAGGTGACTGCTTTATTGCTGCCGGAGTTGAAACTGTAAGTCGTTACTCGGCTGGTGCAAGTGACACGGCCACTAATGCAATATTCAAACCATCAGGCGCACGAACCAAGGCGCGCGCTGCTGGAGGTCAAGGTGTGTGGACTCAACCGACTGGTCTTGCTGATATGTACATCGCAATGGGGCAGACAGCTGAAAATGTTCGTGAACTTGAAGGAGTGACCCGTCTTGAGATGGATGAGTTTAGCGCTCGTAGTCAACAGCGCGCAGTAGCAAACCAGGAGAACGGTTTCTTTGATCGTGAAATCACACCATTGACTTTGCCAAACGGCACGGTCGTTGCAAAAGATGACGGTCCTCGGGCCGGAACAACTGCGGAGGCTCTCGCAGGATTGAAGCCAGTATTTCGTCCAGATGGTGAGATCACCGCCGGTAACGCATGTCCACTAAATGACGGCGCAGCAGCCGTAATTGTGATGAGTGATGTGATGGCCAAACGTCTTGGGCTCAAACCACTTGCACGCATTGTGTCATCTGGTGTGTCGGGACTCAATCCAGAAATAATGGGACTTGGTCCGATCGAAGCATGTCGTCAAGCACTTAAGCGCGCAGGCATGACAATTGATCAGATTGATCTCGTCGAAATCAACGAGGCATTTGCCGCGCAAGTTATTCCTTCGGCGAAACATCTCGGTATTCCAATGGAGAAACTGAATGTGCACGGCGGAGCTATTGCGCTAGGTCATCCATTTGGTATGACAGGTGCACGGATCATGACCACATTGATTAATGGTCTGCAACATACCGACAAGCGCTTCGGACTCGAATCGATGTGCGTGGGCGGCGGTCAGGGCATGGCGATGATCATCGAGCGCCTTAACTAGGTGAGTGACTGGCTAATTCTGAATTCATATTGATATTTCGCCAGTGCATCAGCCCGGCAATAAGTGAGAGTATTGCGATGCCGATACCAACAGAGACAAAAGTAGTCAATGCGCCGTATCTGCCGTAGATGCTCGGCGATATAAAGGCCGCCAACATTTGGCCAAAAACATTTACGGCTCCGGAAAGACCTTGGGTCGCCGATGCTCGGCCAGGTGGCGCAGCTTTGGCGATTGCTGAAAGCGAAGCCGGTGTTGCAGCTGATTGCACAATTCCTTCAACTAGTCCGAGCAGCAAAATTAACCACGGCGATTTGACAATCCCGTAGGTCATTGTCAGCAAACTAATCGGCATGACTAGCCACAATGTCACGGCGATTGGAGATCTTCGATCTATCAACCGACCTGCATGCGACGCGAGCAAAATAAATGGCAGACCGTAGACGGCAAATGTGAGCCCGGTCATTGCGTTGTTACCGCCGAGATCGTCTATAAAGCGATCCCACAACGCATCGAACATTCCTACTGGAAAAGTCACAGCCAAAGTCAACAGCAATACAACACGAACTTCGGGTAATCGAACTAAATCAAAACTAAGTCGTTGCGACTCCGTGTTTCTAATAAGTTCGGGGAACTGTCTTGGGCTGACAACCAATAGAGCGAATACGGCAAGCGCCCCAAACAAAAGAAATGTTGCATCTAAACCGAACGGGTCAATGATCAGTGCACCAATTAACGGACCAGAAACGAAGCCAGCTATCTCCATACCAGCCACTGCACCGAGTCGCTCGCCACTGCGGGTGGTGTCCAAATTTGCGGCAAGTGCGCGCACCGCGGGGAATGTAAAGCCGATTGAGGCGCCGACGATTCCGCGTCCGACAACGAACTCTGCCAGTGAGTCACCGAGAACAAACACGATCGAACCGATCGCGGCTGAGCCGAGACCTAGTTGAATCAGCCAGCGCCCGTGACCACGGTCGGCCAAAGGCGAAACAAAAAGTTGCACTAATAATCCCATGGCGAACCCCGTGCCAGCGATAAGCCCAAGTTTCGAGTCGGCATAAAGATATGCCTCTTGTAACTCCGACATTGAAGCAAAGATCACACTGTTGGCAGCCGCCGTAGCAAATGTGCAGAACAAGAGAAGTTGTAAATCGCCGCGATGACTTTTAATACTCATTTACTGCACTCATCCAATACAGCATCGCAAAATATTGGCCAGTAGTGCAGTGCCCAAGCATTGAAATCTAATTCGCAGAGTGCAATGCAAGAAACATTTGCGGCTGGGTCGTGCCATAAAAATGTGCCTGTGCCACCGAAGTGTCCAAACGTCGAAGAACTATTGCGTGCGCCCATCCAATGTGGATGTTTCGATCCATGGATCTCTGGGCCATAACCCCAGTTGCACGGGTCAAAACGACCAACACCTGGCACGATGCCTTCGAGTTCAGGAAATTTCGTTGATGTCGCTTCGAGCGCAGTTGCAAGAGAAATAAGTTTTGGGTTACGCAACTCGAGTGCGAACTCGACTAGATCGTCCGCGCACGAAATGACATCTTTAGCGCCCGAGCCGACGAGCGAACTTTTCCTCATACCGAGCGGTGCAAAGACTGCATCATTGAGATATTCGCTGAATGGAATCTCGGTTACGGCTTCGAGGTGAGCAGTAATCAATTCGTATCCCGTGTTCGAATAAATTCGTTTGCGTTCTGGACTTACGATCGGCAGATCACCGTCGAAACTGTAACCGCCGGCATGCGCCAACAAATGCGCAAGTGTGCAGCCTTCTTGACCAACGAGCGTCTCAAGAGTGGTCGAGCCTTCTTCAATTGCAATATGTGTTGCCCAAGCAGTTAACAACTTTGAGACCGAGGCGACGCGAGTTACACGCGAAGTATCACCAAAAGTAAGTGTTTTTCCACGTCGGTCGATAACGCAAATCGAAGTGTTGGGCGCAGGCCACTCGCGCGCGAGATCAAAAGCCCGCATTGGGCTAGTTTGCCGTGCGGATTAGTTCGGCAACGCGAAATGCGAGATCTAAAGACTGACGTGCATTGAGCCGCGGATCACAGACTGTTTCATAACGTGTATCTAAATCATCTTCCCCAACCGGCTCGGCGCCACCGAGACATTCAGTTACATTGTCACCAGTTAATTCGATATGAATGCCACCTGGCCAAGTGTTTTCGGCACGGTGTGCCATTACGAAACCTGTGATCTCTTTGATGATGTCATCGAAGTGCCGAGTCTTACGACCATTTTCAGCAGTAAAAGTATTGGCGTGCATCGGATCACATGCCCAGACGACCGGATGTCCCGCATCGCGCACTGCTTGGATCAATGGACGAAGAGCACTCTCTACTTTGTTAGCGCCCATCCGTGAGATAAGTGTTAGTCGTCCAGGAACTCGCGCTGGGTTGAGAATTTCGCAAAGTGACAACACGAAATCGGTTGTGGTATCTGGGCCGATCTTGCAACCAATTGGGTTTCCGACACCACGGAGGAATTCGACATGTGCGCCGTCAAGTTGGCGAGTGCGATCGCCGATCCACAACATGTGCGCCGAGCAGTCATACCAACCGCCAGTTAGCGAGTCTTGTCGGGTGAGGGCTTCTTCGTAACCCAAGATCAATGCTTCATGGCTTGTATAAAAATCTACTTCGTGTAATGCACTGTGACTTTCGGTGTCGACACCACATGCCCGCATGAATGCGAGTGCGCGCTCGACTTCTCCTGCTACTTGTTCGTACCGTCGGCCTTCGGCACTAGATGTTACGAATTCTTGGTTCCATGCGTGAACACGATTTAAGTCGGCGAACCCGCCCTTGGTGAACGCGCGTAACAAGTTGAGTGTGCTCGCGGATTGATGGTATGCCTGCACGAGCCGGTCGGGGTTGGGGCGACGAGACTCGGCAAGGGGGGCGGGATCGTTGACCATGTGTCCACGAAATGAGGGAATCTCAATGTTGCCGACGAGTTCGGTATCGCTTGAACGCGGCTTGGCGAACTGGCCAGCAATTCGTCCGACTTTGACAACCGGCACGCCCATCGAATATGTCAGCATCACCGCCATTTGTAAAATTACGCGTAACTTTTCGCGAATGTTTACGGCAGTAAATTCTTCGAAACTTTCTGCGCAGTCGCCTGCTTGCAATAAAAAGGCATTGCCACTGGCGACTTTGCCAAGAGCGGCTAGCAGTGATCGTGCTTCGCCGGCAAATACCAATGGTGG
>JABMNW010000146.1 GCA_013204455.1 Acidimicrobiaceae bacterium | reverse complement strand
GAAACGCCGTCGTAGATGACATCGAATCACTAGCGATTGAGCGCGTCAAAAAACTTTTTGGTGCAGATCATGCAAATGTTCAACCACACTCTGGTGCGAGTGCAAACATGGCGGTGTATCTCGGATTACTAAAGCCTGGCGACTCAGTTTTGGGATTGAGTTTGGATCACGGTGGACACCTGACACACGGTTCGCCCGTTAATGCAAGTGGAATTCTCTACAAGTTTCATTCGTTCAAAGTCGGTGCCACTGATGAGCGTCTAAATTTTGACGAGATTCGCGATTTAGCGATCGAACACAAGCCGAAACTTATTGTTGCAGGAACAACTTCGTATCCGCGTCGACTAGAACCAGAGCCGTTTAAAAAAATCGCTGACGAAGTTGGCGCATACATGATGTTTGACATCGCACATATCGCTGGACTCGTCGCTGGTGGGGCACATCCAAACCCGGTGCCGTTTGCCGATGTCGTCACTTTTACAACACACAAGACATTGCGCGGTCCGCGTGGTGGTTGCATTTTGTGTCGTAGCGAACTTGCATCAGTTATTGATAAAGCGGTGTTCCCAGGAAGCCAGGGAGGGCCACTTGAGCACGCAATTGCGGGCAAGGCGGTTGCTTTTCACGAGGCAATGCAACCAAGTTTCAGTGTTTACGCACATCAAATAGTTAAGAACGCTTCAGCATTGGCCGCCGCGCTAGCTGGTCACGGATTTCGTCTCGTATCTGGTGGCACTGATACACACATGATGGTTGTTGATCTGCGACCATTCGATGCTGAACTGACTGGAAAGGAAGCGCAACTTGTTTTGGATTCTGCTGGGATCACACTAAATAAGAATGCAATTCCAAATGATCCGCGCAGTCCGTTCGTTACTTCCGGAGTTCGCATCGGCACACCATCTGTAACAACGCAAGGTATGCGCGAAGTGGAGATGTCGTTGATCGCCGAATACATTGTGACGACACTGCGAAACCGGAAAGATCCGGCAAAAATTGCTGAAGTTCGAGCCAAAGTTAAGCAACTCTGCGCCAGATTCCCGATCTATGCCCAGCGCTAGCCGACCAACGAGAACTAGCCGATAAAAATGAGTGATCTTGTTGGCTACTTAATAGTTGGTGGAGTGGCGGCAGTCGTAACAGCAATTATCACACCGATCGTTGCGTTGTTAGCGCGCAAGGTTGGATGGATGGCAACACCTGACGAGCGTCGCAGTCACTCAGAGCCAACACCTGATGTTGGAGGTATCGCATTTTTTCTGGCGCTAGTCGCGGCAATTGTAGTTGCCTGGCAGATGGACAGATTCGATCCGTTGTTTCGTAATAACTCCGAACTAGTGGGCGTGATTGTTGCCGGGCTAGTCGTGTTCGTCTTGGGATTTATTGATGATATTCATGAAGTGTCCGCACCGATGAAGGTAACCGGCTTAGTTGTTGCTGCGCTTTCGCTGGTGTGGTTTGGTGTGACGATGATTTATTTTCGTGCTCCATTCGTGGATGTGTTCGTGCTGTCGGGTGATTGGATTCCATTGTTTACGGTTTTGTGGCTGCTCGGTATGACACAGGCAATAAATTTGATAGACGGACTTGACGGACTTGCGGCAGGAACCGTGGCGATTGCCTCGGGCGCATTTTTCGTTTACAGTCGACACCTCGGAGTAAATGGTTTGCTAAGTGAACCGAACATTGGACCGCTAGTTTCAATCATCACGGTTGGAATTTGTCTTGGCTTTTTGCCGTACAACTTCAATCCCGCACGAATCTTCATGGGGGATAGTGGCGCGCTACTACTTGGCTTGCTTATCGCCATATCGACAAGTGTTGTCGGCGGTCGGGCGAATCCCGAAACACAAGCAGCGAGCGGTCAGACGTATTTCTTTTTAGCGCCGCTATTCATCCCGTTGCTCGTACTTGGCGTGCCGATAATTGATGTGATTTTTGCCATAATCCGTCGAACCAGAAGTGGAGTCGGTCTTGCCACAGCCGACACCGGTCACCTGCATCACCGGCTGATCAAATTGGGTCATGGTCCACGCCGAGCCGTGGTGATTCTTTGGTCTTGGACCGCCCTGCTCTCGGCATTTGTGCTCTATCCGGCACTATCAAACGGACCAACCAATCTTTGGCCGTTTTTGTTTGCGGCTCTGGCACTGAGCGGATTCACGCTGTTTCACGACCGGGTTTGGTCTCATGGCAGGTTTATCCATAAAACTACGCCTAACAAATAGATAAGTTACTAATACTTAGGCGCGCACAAGTTCACTAACTTTTTCGGTTTGCTTGCATATCCATATTGCGTATAGTTTGTAGATTCATTCACAAGCGTTAGACAACCCCGTCTCGCGTTCACTATTTGAGGATCTTCGTTGAAATTCTTGCCAACTCGTAAGCACGTTGCGCGCACTGCGGTTTCTTCGAATGACTCGCTCGGCAGGGGCGTGGAAATTTCTGTGAGTGTTGGGGTATTTCTTGTCGTTGGATTGTTGTTAGATAATGCATTCGAGACGCGCCCTATTTTTACGATCGCGCTCAGTCTATTTTCGCTTCTCGGAAGTTTTGTTCGCCTGTGGTATGTCTATGACATCGATATGCAATCTAAAGAAGCAGAACGACGAAATGTCGCAACGGCGCATATTCGCCAGCGAAGCGCAACACGATGACGACGCTTGACACAGACACGAAGATCTCGATTCTTTCGATGCGCGACACTGGGCCAGCGCCAGAAGCCGCGCTTGTGCGCGACATCATCAAGCGTGGACTTTTTGTTTCGCCAGTAATTGTTGGTCTGTGTGCACTTGCTTGGGGGGCCAATGGCGGCTACTCAAGTGCTTACGGATTAGTAATCGTGTTCGGCAATTTCGCAATTGCGGCAGCGCTGGTGGCCTACACGGCACGTATTTCGTACGCAATCATGATGGCCGCGATTCTGTTTGGCTATATTTTGCGACTGGCGATTGTTGCCGCTGCAGTGTTCGCAGTGCGTAACGTCTCATGGGTCGAACTCCTGCCTCTCGGGTTAACAATTATTTTTGCGCATAGCGGTCTTTTGTTTTGGGAATTGCGATATGTTTCTCTGTCGCTTGCATTCCCTGGTCTGAAGCCGAAAACACCAAAGAAAACTATTTCAATGGAACAATCTGAAAGCACTCCCTGATGATTATTAACAGTATTCTCTCTTTCGAATTTCCGCCGATCAACGAACTGCTTCGTTGGAAGGATGTTGTCCCAGGTTTAAATAAAGTTGGTCTCATCGGGATTGCTGCAGCATTGATCGGCACGCTCGTGTTTCTTTCGGCGGCGCGCAAAGATCCAAAAGTTGCACCAAGAGGTACCCGCAATCTCGCTGAAATCAGCGTTGAGTTCATCGAGAAGAACATCATCATGCAGACGATGGGTCGCGACGGACTTGGGTGGACACCGTTTCTCCTAACTCTGTTTATTTTTGTTTATCTGAACAACGTGCCAGGAATTATTCCGTTCATCCAGATGCCAGCAACAGCGCGCATGGCGCTCCCATTGTTTTTGGCGCTACTTGTTTGGGTGATTTTCAATGTTCAGGGGATTAAGCACCAGGGATTCTTTGGATATTTCAAGAGTGTTTTGTTTCCCCCGGGTGTGCCAAAGGCGCTTTACATTCTTGTAACACCAATCGAGTTCATCTCGACATTAATCGTGCGGCCTTTCTCGCTCGCAGTGCGACTTTTCGCCAACATGTTGGCAGGTCACTTGCTTCTGGTGATTTTCGCTTTGCTTAGTGAAGCGCTGTTTCAAGCGCGCGACAAGATCTTGATTCCACTCGGAGTTTTACCATTTTTTATGTTGGTGTTTCTCACAGCATTCGAAGTTCTTGTCGCGTTTTTGCAAGCATACATTTTTACAATTCTCGCGGCCGTATATATCGCCGGCGCAGTACGTCCAGAGCACTAATTCCAAAGTAATACAAATCAACTAGACAGGAGACAGAAAAATGGAAGCACTATCAAAGATCGTCATAGCGGCAGCTGATGCCGCTGGCGACGCCAAGAATAATGCCGCAGCGGCATCTGCGGGTTTCGCCTATGGACTTGCTGCAATCGGACCGGGAATCGGTATCGGACTCATTTTCGCAAGTGCAATTGAGGCCATGGCTCGTCAGCCAGAGGCCGCTGGCATGGTTCGCACAACGATGTTTCTCGGTATCGCCTTCACCGAAGCGCTCGCGCTGAT
>JABMNW010000145.1 GCA_013204455.1 Acidimicrobiaceae bacterium | reverse complement strand
TGATATTTTAGAGATAGAAGGTGTGTCTGTTGGTGTCGGACCACATAACGACAATATTCTCAGTGATGTAAGTTTCTCGGTAGGGGCTGGCGAGATAGTTGGACTTGTTGGAGAATCTGGATCGGGCAAGACCATGCTGTCGCTTGCTCTCATGGGGCTTCTACCAAAGGGCGTGACACTTACGTCTGGCGTCATAAAAGTAGAGGATAGTGAGCTCGTAGATAAACAGACAGGACTTGTTCATCGAACTCCGCATCAGATAGCAATGATTTTTCAGAATCCAAAAAATGCTCTCAATCCCACGATGCGCGTCGGGGCACAGGTCGCACGAGCACTGAAAATAAATCAAGGACTTAATAAGAAAGAGGCCAAAGTTGAGAGCTTGAAGCTTTTGGCTGATGTTGGTCTTCCAGGCTCCCATCAAATCGCTGAAAAGTTCGCACACCAATTATCAGGCGGAATGTGCCAGCGAGTAGTAATTGCGATGGCACTGGCGTGTCAGCCGAGAGTACTGATAGCAGATGAACCGACAACCGGTCTTGATGTGACGATTCAAGCACAGATTTTCGATTTAATTCGCAAGGTCCGTGACAAAACTGGCTGTGCTGTGATCTTTATAAGTCATGACCTCGCCGCCGTATCTGAGCTTTGTGAACGCGTTGCCGTCTTATATCGTGGGCAATTGATGGAGGTGACTTCCAAAGATGAAATCTTTTCTCAAGCTCGGCATCCATATACGAAGTTGCTCATTAACTCAGTGACTATGGAAAACCAAATTGTGGTTATCGAACGCAGCAGCGAGGTATTCCCGGTTGGCTGTCGTTTTGCTCATCGTTGCCCAGAGATGATTGATCAATGTGTTCAAAGGCCGCCGTTTCAATCGATAAGTCCTTCACATTGGGTATCTTGCCATTTGGTTACCAATTCCATTGAGGTTGGCGGGGCACATGCAACTCATTGAAATTAAGGCGATAAAAAAGAATTTTGGATCAAAGAAAAAGTTGGCGACGGTAATACGTGGCGTTGATTTATTTATCGATCGAGGCGAAACCTTGGGCATAGTAGGCGAGTCCGGGTGCGGAAAGACGACTCTTGGACGCATGGTCGCGGGGTTGATCAAACCGACATCTGGTGAAATGATTTTTGATGGACACGACATATTGCAAAAATCACATCGCGAACAGGCTCGTGGAAGAATCCAAATGGTTTTTCAAAACCCAGTTCAGTCTCTAAATCGGCAACTTTCTGTAGGTGATCAAGTAGCGGAACCATTCAGATTATTGGGTGGCCTTGGAAAGTCTCTTGCATTCGAACGCGCGCGACTAGCACTGGATCGTGTGGAGCTTGAAGATAAATACTTTGACCGCAAGCCATCGCAAATGAGTGGTGGACAGTTGCAACGAGTTGCGCTCGCCAGAGCTCTAGCAAGCAAGCCTGATCTCATTGTTCTAGACGAACCGACTGCGAGTCTCGACAAAACAATACATGCCATAATAATTTCGCTGCTCCTTGATGTTCAGCAAGAATTTGGCGTTTCTTATTTATTTATTACACATGACCTAACTCTTGTCCGGTCAATTTCTCAACGAGTGGCGGTGATGTATCTTGGTCGAATTGTTGAATTGGCCACAGCAGACGAACTGTTTAAAAATCCATTGCACCCATACACGAGGGCGTTGCTTTCGGCAGCACCCACATTTGGTAAACAAATACATCGAGAGAGAATAACTTTGAAGGGCGAGACTCCAAGTGCGAAGGCCATCCCCTTCGGTTGCTCACTGCAGGACCGTTGTCCGCTAGTCCACGACCGTTGTCGTAGCGAGGTTCCCCGTCTAGTCGAGGTAAACCAAGGACATCAGGTGGAGTGTTTTGCAGTTAACCCGGGAGTTTAATGGGATTTTTAGCAATTAGATTTTTTGGTCAAAATAGTTTCTGATTATCTGGGCCATGTTGTTTTCAACATTGCAAACTATTGTTGCAAGCTTTGTTGTTGACTCGTCTCTACTCGCACTGTCAAAGCAAATGATCTCGGCCACGACGACGGACTCATTTCCTATGATGACACTTACTTCAATCTGCCTAGTGGGAAACTTGATCCAGGCGAGTTCGGCATGTTCAATTATTTCGTCAAGACCATTAAGCGTGCCGACTGCTGGATCCCAGTATGTTGATTTTTGATCTAAAAAATCGCGCAGTCCAATATGAGAGTGATTGTTGAATGAAGAAATAAGTGATTGCAGAACAATGTGGCTACTTTTGGTCGTCATACAGCAGATTGTCCTGTTTACGAGTAAGTATCATCCGAAAGATTCATTAAATGTAATAGTATCTCACTTGAGATGATTGAGAAAAATGAGTAGTCGAGTTGGGCTTCTTCTGGGGAGCGCACTACCGCCCGAACGAATACATTCTTTAGCGCGCGAGGCAGAAGATGCTGGCTTCGGAGAACTTTGGCTTTCCGAAGATATGTTTTTTACTGGAGGAATAGCGGGCGCGAACATTGCTTTGGCTAATACCTCAGATATTAAAGTTGGACTTGGAATAGTTTCTGCTGTTGTTCGACATCCGGCGTTATTGGCGATGGAAGTTACTACAACTGCAAGGGCATTTCCTGGTCGATTCATCCCAGGTATTGGGCTTGGAGTACCGGCATGGATTCGTCAGATCGGCCTCTATCCAGAGTCTCCACTCAGCACAATTCGGTCATGTGTAAATTCGTTGCGGGATCTGGCTAATGGCAAAGAATTAACCTCGTCTAAAGACTTTTTCTTTGACCGTGTACGACTCACGCATCCCCTCTCATCTCCATTGAGTATTCGACTTGGAGTTTCTGGGCCAAAGATGCTTCAGTTGTCTGGTGAAATCGCTGACGGAACAATCCTTTCGGTCGGTTCTGGGCTGGAATACCTGGGTTGGGCTAAAATTCAGATTAAAGCAGGTATGGACCAAGTAGGAAGAAACGTTCCGCACGCCATTACTCAATTCACGATTTGTGCAATAGACAATGACAGAACAATTGCCAGAGGCGAAGCTCGTAAGACTTTGGCGTTCTATCTAAATGCGGGTGGTGGTAACGCATTGACCGAAGCAGCGGGTATCGGGGATGAACTAAAAAAGATGCTAAGTACCGGTTTAGGTGCTCAGGGGCTTGTGAGCGAGATGCCGGAGTCATGGGTAGAGAATCTGACGGTTTCAGGTACGCCGGATGATGTCGTGCAAAAGATTTGGCAATTGACAGACGGCGGGGCCGACAGTGTGGTGCTATTTCCAACTTCTAAAGATGGAGCGGATCAAATAATTGGTCTGCTGGGCAATAAATCAGATCTATTGCCCTTCTCCTAGGAAGAGCAATCTGGTGTTAGCAAACAATTACTTTTCTGGCGGGAAATGCCGATGATGCACAGTTGTGTCGTTGTTCTCGTGTAGAAATAAGATTTTGTTGTTCTCGATCTTGTAGACATCAACGCCGCTATTTTCCCATGGGTCGCCCTTTTTTGTTCGTGCCGTCTCGGTCCATATGATCGCTGCATATGGTGCTTCAATTATCGTGTCGGTAATACGAAAGTCAAGATCTTCAAGAAGGTCGTTACTTTGTTTGAAGAACTCTGATGCCAGTTCTTTACCCCTAAAATCAGATTGACCCAAGAATCGGATCCAGACGTCACTTGCCATCACAGAGATCATCCCTTCGTGATTCTTTTGTCGGAAACTCCTATAAAGAGTTTCTAGCACGATGCGTATCTGCTCGTTTTCGGAAAGTTGAACATTCATAAGTCTCCTCACTAGTTCACTGTTATTTTAAGAACTACGTAATCTCCAACCACCATCAATTGGAATCGTGACGCCAGTGACGATATCAAATGATTGCTCGCAGAATCCAATTGCGATGTTAGCCACCTCTCGTCTTGTTGGGAATCGTCCCAAAGGAGTGGCGGCGATGGCTCTTTCATTAAAGAGTGGATCAAATGTGTTCATCTCCTCAGCACTTTCGAAAATTTGTCCAGGAGCGATCGCGTTCACGGTCACTTCGGGGCCAAGTTCCATTGCCAGCGATTCAGTTAAAGTTATAAGAGCAGACTTCGCCAGCGTATAAATTGAGTGGTTACGGATGTAAGCAGATCCGGCGGAAACATTCACGATGCGCCCCCATCCCTGGGTTTTCATCGTTGGCGCAACAGTTTTAGAACATGCAAAGGCGGATCCGACGTTTGCGTTCCAGTAGTACTCAAATTCTTCGCTACTTAATTCTGAGAAAGGTTTCATTGAGAACGGTCCGAGATTATTTATTAGAATATCGATTTGGCCCACACGCGCAAGGGCATTAGCCACCAAATTCTCGGCCTCTTTTATAGATGAGAAGTCCCCTTGAATAATGAAGTTCTCAGAATCATTCTCAAGTTTGAGTTGCTGCTGTAAGGACTTCGCCTCGTCCGAAGACTTATTGCATGTAATAATGACCTGCGCGCCTCTTCGAGCTAATTCCAGCGCTATTTCCGCGCCAAGATTTCTTGATGATCCAGTTACCAACGCCGTTTTTCCCTGAAGTGTTTTAGAACTCATGTCGGTTTCACAAAATTCTCAATCGGGGTGTAAGTAAGGTCGTAACCAAAATACTTTGGTCCGACAAGTTGCAAACCAGAATCTGTTCTCCAGCGTGAATCGCAGGGAATTCCAATTACTGCTGCTCGCAAACCATAGCGGAGTTCCTCGGTTGTCATTGGTGTTCCCGTAGACGGCTCGATAAAACAGATGAGGTCAGGAACAGTTGCAACGATGATTCCATTGTATTCGGCTATGAGATTCTCGTTTTGAAATTTAACCTTTAACGTTGAACCAGTATCTGGTCCAATGCCGCTCAGAGAAACGACACCACGGGCAAATCCATGCACTGTTCGGCGATCAACATCGGTAATTTTTCCTTCAAAAAGACGTACTCCACGTGTTACTTCGAGTAACGCTGCGAGGGGATCCACTTTTTTTGCACGAGCGTGGGCGATTACTGCTCCGATGTTTTCAGCGAATGCAAGGGTTCTTGGAATCATTGATTCCTTCAAACTTTTACCGGATTGGGGATAGAGAGCGATATAAGAAACTGCACCCATTTCGATCGTTATTAATCGGGCCATTTTCTCCGCGGTGTGATTATCTGCCGAATCAATAACTACTGTGTTCCCTTTCGCGTCGGCGATCACCATCGGGCTTGCCAGAATGCCAAAAAGTGAGGGCGTGCACATCTGAAGTTCTGGAAATGCACGACCCATTCCGTCGCAGTCGACGAGTGGCAAACCAGATCGAGCAGCAGAAGCGATCGGCAACATGGAATTAATGCCTCCGATTTCCATCCCTACAAGATGAGTGATGCTTTTACCTAAATAACGTTCAAGCGCAAGCAGAGCAAGATGGAGTTCATCCCCACCAGGGAGTCGTTCGATCGCGACTGTCGGGGCGCCCATGCTTCCCGTCATCACGCAAAGAGCATCGTCGGGAACCTCGCTTGGATCAACTATTTGAGGCGACCCATAGGTTTCGATTGCCCATGAGGCAAGGAGCTTGCCGATATACGGATCACCGCCACCACCGGCTCCCAAGAGTGCTGCGCCGACTGCAAGATGATCAAGTGAGGAGGTATTTAGAGTTCTCATAGTATCTATTTCACAAAATCGAGATCGCCAACAGCCCGCATTCGAATCCGGATGCTATTGGAAGGCAGGTATGCCAGGGGTACTTCTTCTATCTCAATAATCGACACGCTTTGAGGAATGGCGCCGGCGCTTATACAGCGCGCGATCGTCTCGTGCCGAATTTGTTCGATGGCTTGGTTTCTGTTATCTGGGGTAATTGGCACTATACGATCCACCTGACTTCCAACTTGAGCAATTGCCGCACCAACTGCGTTGGCAACTTCTAGGTTGTTGGGTCGTATTGTGGCTGATGTATTTGGGATATCGTCACCACAAATTATATGACCACCACCAACAAGCACAACTGGTATCGGTTCTGGAGTCGTCATCATCGCATCGAGGGCAGTTCCAATTTTCTGGCGGATGAGTTCTAGAGCATCTCGAACCATTCCTTGATCAAGGTGCGCCACCAACGACCGGTCCCCGACATCTGCACGACCAGCGGCCACGGCCAGATCAGTTGCAGTTAGTGTTGAACCGCCAAATACTAACGCTTCAGTACGAATGCGGAATCCAACGGAGTCAGGTCCAACCGACAACCCGGAGTCTGTTCTGATAATGCTCCCGCCTCCCACACCGATTGAGTGAACGTCGGGCATCCGGAAATTCGTTCTGACACCTCCCACGTTTACGGCTGAGGATGCTTCGCGGGGGAAACCAGCACGCAAGATTCCGATATCTGAAGTGGTTCCACCGATGTCAATAACGGCACAGTCTGTCTGTCCAGATAAAAACGCCGCCCCTCGCATTGAATTAGTTGGTCCCGATGCAAAAGTTGCAATTGGATATCGGTTCGTGTATTCTGCGCTCATTAATGTGCCATCATTTTGAGAAATAAACAGCGAAGCTTCGATACCAAGATCTCTGATCGAGTTATTTAGTGCTGCGATCATCTTGTCTGCTATGCCACGCAGGCATGCATTTAAAATTGTGGCGTTTTCGCGTTCAAGAAGCCCAATTCGTCCAATTTCTGATGAGATACTGACCGCGACATTGGGCAAGAGAACAGAAAACCTCTCACTTACTTCCTTTTCATGACAGGCATTTACTGGCGAAAACACCGATGAGATAGCAACCGTTTGTAGTTGCAATTCTCCGATTCGTTTTATTGTTTGGTCAATCTCATCAAGATCTAACTTCTCGATCAACCTGCCGTCAAATTCATGTCCACCATTTAATAAGAATATTTCGCCTCCGATAATGTCTCGAAGAAAGGGCGGCCAATCTCTCATCGGTGGGAGGGCTCTCGTCGATCTGCCGCATAGTCTGACAATTGCAGTTGGCAGTAGGTGCTTAGCTTCGACAATTGCATTTGTGAAGTGTGTGGTACCAACCATCACGGCGGATACTGATGACACATCGAGTTTGGCTTGATTGACTATTTGTCCTATTGCTAAAGTAACTCCAGAAATGACATCTGCGGTGGTGGGGGTTTTAATGAGGGCAAGTAGTTTTTTGCCATCGAATGCAACCGCGTCAGTATTCGTTCCACCCACGTCGACACCGATCCTGATGCTCATATCGGCTAAACCTGTCGGTCTGGATGGACTTCTTGTGCCCATCTGATGCCGTCAAGAACATCAATTGGTCGAACGGGTATCGTGTTTAGAGGGGCGCCAATGGCATCGGAGATGGCATTGGCAATGGCAGCCGCAACGGGAACGATGGGTGGTTCCGCCACGCCTCTTACACCGTGTGGTCCGGCAAGGTCCGGGTGTTCAAGCAACATGATTTCGACTTCCGGAATGTCACCAGCAATTGGCAGTCTGTATGCCTCCAAAGTTTTCTGACGATATTTTCCATCGGTTCCGATATCTAGATTCTCATACAAAACATAACCGAGTCCTTGAGCCACGCCACCCTGTATCTGACCACGCACGCCATCAGGATTTACAACTTTCCCTACCTCTTGAGCGACGATATAGCGCAGGACGGTGGTATTCCCAGTTGCGGGATCAACTTCTACTTCCGCTAGGTGGACGTGGTAGGTCAGTGTAGGAAAGGTGGTAAACAGCAGACCCGTTGCGCATTGGTGGTTGTACTCAGGTGCGGGTGTTCGATAGGAGCCTGTCGCAACTAACGGACCAGCCATCGATTTGGCGGCAATTGCAATTGAGGAGAGAGGAATTCTTGAAGCGGGCACTCCAGCCACGCCAACTTGGCCGTCCACGATTTCGATGTCGCCTGGGAGTGCTTCAAGAACTTCTGCAGCCACAGAGATAATCTTGCTCCGTAGTTCAATTGATGCTTCTTGAATTGCTCTCCCGACGACATGTGTAGTCCTCGAACCTTGAGACCCTGCGTCGTACCCAGCCACATCCGTATCTGGCATTGAGATGAGAACATCATCCGGTTCAAGACCAAATTCCTGAGCGGCAATCTGGCGTAATCCCATTGCGACAGCGCCAGATCCATTCTCGGTTGCGGCAGTGATTAGTCCGAGTGTTCCATCTTCGTTCAATTTCATGGTCGCAGATCCTGGAAGTGGATTAGTTAGCCAAACGGCTGCGGCAATTCCAACGCCGCGCAGTTTGCCTTTTCCGGTCGTTGTCCATGGTGCTCGGGATTCAACTAGGGCAAAGGCTTCATCAAGAATCGATGCATCAGACAGAACCTGGCCATTCAAGAAACAGTCACCATCATGAAGAAGATTTTTGAGGCGCAGTTGGCGACGGTCCATTCCAATTACTTTCGCAATCTCGTCCATCTGACGTTCCACTGCGAAATTAATGTAGGTACCGCTGACGCCTCTAAAAGCGCCAGTTGATGGAGTATTCGTATAAACCACGCGACAGCGAACCCGAGTTCGTCCAGACTTATATGGCGCACCTGCCAAGAAGAGTGGTATGGAACTTAAATAGGGTGTATCCCCAGCCGCCGCGCCAGCATCCATGATCACATCCATATCTGTTGCAATGATCTGTCCATCACGGTTAACCCCTGTACGCAAATGGATAATCGCGTTTTCTCTCACTGGACATGTAGCCATGTCCTCTGCACGACTTTGGATTAGTTTTACTGGTCGCCCCGTAGATTTGGCGAGAACGCATGCAAACGGTTCAATGCCCAAGTCCAGTTTCCCCCCAAAGCCGCCGCCGATGTGGTGACCAACGACGCGAATTGCTGAGCTCTTTATACCCAAAGCTTTGGCCAAGCGATCTCGTACATTGAAAGGAAATTGGTGAGATACGTGGACGGTGAATCTCCCATTTTCGTATGATGCGACAACGCCTTTTGGCTCCATATACGCCTGATATTGGCGACCAGCAACGAATTCGTTTTCTATAACAAAATCGGATCCATTCAGAATTTTGTCGACATCGCCATCGTCGTAAACCATTTGCCCAACGATGTTGTTCGAGCGAAACAATTCTTCAGGGGCCCCAAAATCCTTCCAACCCTGATGGATAAGACGACATTTCGGATCGATAGCTTCGTGGAGGTCGACGATTGGGGTTATCTCATCAATCTCAATTCGTATTTTCTTCAACGCTGCCAGTGCTTCGGCTAATGAGGTGGCGGCTATGGCGGCTATTGGCTCGCCGGCATAGGTTATGTCGCTACTCGTAAATATCTGCTCGTCATCAACTACTAATCCATGTCTATGGCGGGGGGCGTCGCTTGCGGTAATTATTTTGTGGACACCTGGTGAATTCTCGGCCGCAGAAATATCCAGGTGCAATATTCGCCCTGCGGCTACGGGTGAACGGAAGATAGCGCCAAATAGCATTCCTGGAAACTGGAGATCAGTTGTGTAAAGCGCTTCACCGCGCACCTTTACGACCCCGTCGCTTCGGGCGTACTTCTCGCCGACGATCTTCATTGGTGAGTCTTTGCGGTGGCTATCACGGCTTCAATAATTTGCGCATAACCCGTGCAACGACAAATGTTTCCAGCAAGTGCGTGCTTAATTTCGGCATCTGTCGGCGCAGCATTGACCTTGAGAAGTGCTGTTAACACCATTACGAATCCAGGGGTACAAAAACCACACTGAATGCCGCCCGATTCGACCAGGCAATTCTGAAGTTCGGAAGGATGATCCGGGGAATCACCGATGACTTCGATGGTCGTAATTTCGCTTTGCTCGCATGCATGAGCTGCCATGATGCACGAGTCGATCGGCTTTCCATCACGGAGTACTGTGCATGCGCCACATTCACCCTCGGCGCAACCCTCTTTAGTTCCAGTCAGTCCTAGTTGCTCGCGCAAGACATGCAGAAGAGATGTTCCCACCTCGACGTCAAGCGATTCCTGCCGTCCGTTGACGGTTAATGACAACTTCATGATTGCTCCCTCAATTTATGCTGTAGCTGGCAGATATTAAGTGCATTAACAAGTGCAGAGCCAAGGACTTGTTTGCGGTATCTAGCACTCGCTCGGAAGTCATCCATTGGGCTTGCCTCTTGTGTCAGTTCCGATACGGCATTCATGACCGCCTCATCTTCTAGTTGCGAACCGAGAATGGCGGTCTCTGCAGCGATCGCTCGAAATGGTTTTGGACCAACCGAACATGTCGCTATAGCCACATTCTCCACGATTCCAAGAGGACTGATCGATATTCGCACAGCCAAACCGACTAGTGCAACTTCCATTGCGCTTCTTGGACCTACCTTGATGTAGACCTCCGATGCATTTGCGGGTAATGCTTCCACCTCTATAGCAACGAGGAGTTCGCCTTCAAGACGCGAAGTCATCCGCCGACCAACAATAAATTCGTCAAGTCGTACCGTTCGTTCGGCAGAGGACGACTTCAAATGTACTAGTGCATTTGCGGCTAGCAAAGAAGGGATTGTGTCCGCAGCAGGGGATGCATTACAAATGTTTCCGCCGAGAGTTCCTGCTTCTTGAGTTTGCCAACCACCAACTGTCGCCGACGCACTGACCAGACCTGGACAGAGACGCTGGAGATTTTTTGAAGAGACGATTGAATGATGACTCGTAGTCGAGCCGATCAAGATTTTCTCGTCAACCAAAATTCCCTTCAGACTTTCGATTCTTTCTATGTGCAAGTATCGCCGTGGATCGATATCGCCAGTGCGTTGCTGAATCATAATGTCTGTTCCGCCTGCCATGATTAGACAGTCGTCACCGAAGCGCGAAAGAGTGTCGAGCGCCTCGTCAATGGATTGAGCTGATACAAACTCTTTCATTGTGTATGTCGCTCGTTTCGGATTTCGCCAATAAGAACCCAACTTGAGAGGTGACCCATCCCGTAAAGCATAGAAGTTGGTTATCTCCCTGAGAGTTCTGCAACTACCGGTGCGAATGTATCCACATCGTCTGCTCCGACTAAGACATATGAAATTCCCCATCGTTCGCGCCGAGAGTAAAGATCTTCAATTAATTTCGAAGGTGGTCCAATTAACGCAAAGGGGTTCTCTGCCATTGCCCGCGGCTGTACGCCGAGATTTCTTGCCAGATTTTCAATTGCCGTTTTTGCATCGTGCGTAATATTGATCATAAAGGCACGGATATTGAGCTCAATCTGAGACATACGGTCGCCGGCCTGAATCCTTATTTCCGAGATCTTCTTGTCTATTGCCTCAGCGCTAAGTGAAGCAATCGCCGCAGAGTTGATCGGCTCCATTGGCGTACCCGATCCGAGATGGGCTCGACGAGCCGCTGCACTCATTTGGCCAATGATTTCCGGTCCAAAATTTGGTGTCTTCGTGTTTGCGATACCGATGATATTAGCTTCCCGAGCTGCAATGGCCAGAATTTGTTTGCCTCCGCCAGCGATCAATATTGGTGGATGCGGTAACTGAATAGATTTCGGAAATCCGTTATAGTCATCAATCGAGTAGTGGTCACCCGTGAAGGAAAAGCTTGTACTTCCCATTGCGCCCTTGATTACTGCGATACTTTCTTCAAGTCTCTTTACCCGGACACTTGAATGATCGAATGTAATTCCAGAGTCTGCGTAGTCACTAACCAACCATCCCGCACCAATCCCAATTTCGACTCTGCCGTTGGACAGCACATCCATGGTGGAAAGGTCTTTAGCAAGCACTACGGGGTGTCTGAAGTCATTATCCAATACAAGTGTTCCAATGCGAAGAGTTGTCGTCGCATTAGCGACGGTCATTAGTGCAGGAATTGGTGAGAACTGGTCATTGAAGTGATCTGGCATTGTGAGCACATCGAATCCATTGGCTTCAACTCTCTTCGCCAAATCGACCCAACTCTCTCGATTGGGGCAACTTCCAACTTGTACGCCAAAACGAAATGGACGATGGCTTGATTCCATTTCGATTACTTGCTCAAAATGACGCAAATTCGTTGTTCTTCGAGCTCCGAGAATCCAAGACCATGAATTGCCTCTCGTACCACATTAGTTGCGCCACGTCGAAGACGATATCCGAAATGCGGTTTGTTTACTCATGATGAGCTGACCTGGGTTTGATGAAGTTGATTTTCATGCGACTGTGATTCCATATCCGAGTGGGCGCTTGTCTGGCTCGTACCACATTGGAAGACGCTCTTAATTGCGCTGAGTGATAAACTAAAATCCTCCTTCGCCAAGGAAGGGACAAACCTGTCGGCGTGGCTAAAGTTGTGTTTGTTCGAGATATTGATCAGGCATATTGATCAGGCGTGTGACACTCGCGAGTGGAAGGAATGTGAATGAGCCAGGATCAAGTACTTCGCTTGCATGTGCCGGAGCCGACGGGGCGTCCGGGTTATAAGACCAATTTTTCCTATCTCTGTTTGTCTCCCGCAGGGGCAGTGCGCCGGCCGCCGATAGATACCACAGCCTTTGAAACCAGCGACCTCGCCAGTGGTCTGGTCCGCGTACTCGACGACGATGGCAGGGCCGTCGGGCCTTGGGTGCCTGAAATCACCCCCGAACGCCTGCGCAAAGGCCTGCGGGCGATGATCAAGACACGCATCTTTGACTCTCGAATGCTCATCGCTCAGCGGCAGAAGAAGTTGTCGTTTTATATGCAAAGCCTCGGAGAAGAAGCGATCGGTTCGGCCCATTCGTTCGCGTTACAGCCGGGTGACATGTGTTTTCCCACCTATCGCCAGCAAAGCCTGCTGCTCGCGCGCGACGACGTATCGATGGTCGAGATGATCTGCCAATTGATGAGTAACGAGGGCGACTCACTCAAGGGCCGCCAGCTACCGGTGATGTACTCGTACAAGCGTGCCGGCTTTTTCTCGCTCTCTGGCAACGTGGCTACTCAGTTCATCCAGGCTGTGGGCTGGGGCATGGCTTCTGCTATTAAAGGAGATACAAAAATAGCTTCGGCATGGATCGGCGACGGGGCAACCGCCGAGGCCGACTTTGATACTGCGTTGACCTTCGCCCATGTCTATCGTGCGCCAGTGATTCTTAACGTGGTCAACAACCAGTGGGCGATTTCCACCTTCCAGGCCATTGCCGGCGGCGAAGCCACTACTTTTGCGGCACGTGGTGTGGGTTGCGGCATTGCCTCGTTAAGGGTGGATGGTAATGATTTCCTTGCCGTGTATTCCGCGTCGCTTTGGGCAGCAGAGCGCGCACGCAGTAATCTCGGGCCCACATTGATCGAATGGGTCACTTATCGCGCCGGCCCGCACTCATCGTCGGACGACCCATCCAAGTATCGGCCGGCCGACGACTGGGAGCGCTTTCCACTGGGTGACCCCATTGCGCGTCTTAAAGCACACCTCATTCAGATCGACGCCTGGTCCGATGCTCAGCATGAGCAGATGAGTAACGAGGTCGATGCCGAAGTGGCTGCCGCATTGAAGGAGGCCGAGAGCTACGGCAGTTTACTAGATGGAAAAATACCGAGCGCGTCCTCGATGTTCGAGGACGTCTATAAAGACATGCCAGCGCATCTGCACCAGCAACGCCAACAACTGGGCGTTTGAGATGCTGACCAAGTCCAGCAACATGGAAGCCGCAGGGGAGACGCCCAAGACCACGTCGATGACCATGATCCAGGCACTGCGCTCGGCAATGGACGTGATGATGGCGCGCAACGAAAATGTCATTGTTTACGGTCAGGACGTAGGTTATTTTGGTGGCGTGTTTCGGGTGACCGATGGTCTGCAAGCCAAGTACGGCAAGTCTCGTTGCTTCGACGCGCCAATCTCCGAAGGCGGCATTGTCGGCACGGCGGTGGGCATGGCTGCATATGGCCTTAGGCCAGTGGTGGAAATCCAGTTCGCCGATTACGTCTACCCGGCGTTTGATCAGATTGTTTCTGAAGCGGCGCGATTGCGTTATCGCTCGGCCGGGGACTTCACGGCGCCGATCACCATTCGGATGCCATGTGGAGGCGGAATTTATGGCGGCCAGACGCACAGCCAGAGTCCGGAGGCGATGTTCACCCATGTCTGCGGCCTGCGCACCGTGATGCCGAGCAACCCCTACGACGCCAAAGGTTTGCTGATCGCATCCATTGAAAATGACGACCCCGTGATTTTCCTGGAACCCAAACGCCTGTACAACGGCCCCTTCGATGGTCATCCCGACAGGCCAGTAGTGCCCTGGTCTAAGCATCCAATGGCCGAGGTGCCCGAGGGTTATTACACCGTGCCGCTGGAATCGGCTGCGGTGTTTCGAGCCGGAAAAGACCTTACAGTGTTGACGTACGGAACAATGGTCTGGGTATCTGAAGCCGCCGCCATTGAAACCGGCATCGATGCAGAGATTATCGACCTACGGTCGATCTGGCCGTTGGACCTGAAGACCATCGTCGAGTCCGTCAACAAGACGGGACGCTGCGTCGTCGTGCACGAAGCCACGCGCACCAGCGGATTTGGTGCCGAATTAGTCTCGCTAGTCCAGGAGCACTGTTTCTATCACTTGGAAGCCCCCATCGAGCGGGTGGCCGGCTGGGACACGCCCTATCCCCATGCGCAGGAATGGGCTTACTTTCCTGGGCCGCGACGCGTAGGTGCAGCGCTCAAACGCGCAATGGAGGCCTGATCATGGGAGCATATGAGATAAAGGTTCCGGACGTCGGCGAGGGGATTGCCGAAGTCGAATTGATTGCCTGGTATGTACAGCCAGGCGAAGTTGTCCATCAAGACCAAATTTTGGTCGAAGTGATGACCGAGAAGGCGACGGTCGAGATCACCTCGCCGGTGATCGGCAAGGTGGTGTCGCTGGGCGGCGAAGTCGGCGAGCAGATCGCGGTGGGCGCCCAACTCATCTGCCTGGAGGTTGAGGGCGTAGGCAATGTGAAGGGCGACTCGCCGGCGCTCGTATCTGGCACCACGTCCGAAGCGATGCCTATGGTTGAGGTCGAACTATCTAAGCCGCTCACACCCAAGCATGTGCCGAGCGAAAAGCCGATTGCCTCGCCCGCTGTGCGCCGTAGCGCCTTGGAATTAGGTGTAGATCTCCAATACGTCAACAGCAGCGGCCCAGCCGGCCGCATTCTGCAGGAGGACCTGGATCAGTACCTTGCCACTCGCGGGCAACCAGTTCAAGGTGGTGGCGAGATGGCCTACGCCGAACGGCATGGAGAAGAAACCATCCCCGTCATTGGCCTACGCCGCAAGATCGCCGAGAAGATGCAGGAGGCTAAGCGGCGCATTCCACACTTCACCTATATCGAAGAAATCGACGTGACCGATTTGGAAGCGCTGCGCGCCAAACTCAACACGAAGTTTGCCGCCGAACGCGGCAAACTAACGGTGTTACCACTACTGGTACGCGCCGTCGTGCTGGCGGTGCGCGACTTCCCGCAGATGAATGCGCGTTACGACGATGACGCCGGCGTCGTAACTCGCTATGAAGCAGTGCATCTAGGCATCGCCACGCAAACCCAAGCCGGTCTCATGGTGCCGGTAATGCAGCATGCCGAAGCACGAGACCTTTGGTCGTGTGCGGTGGAGATCGCGCGTCTGGCTGATGCCGCACGCAGTGGCAAGGCCACACACGCGGAGCTTTCCGGCTCGACCTTGACGATCACCAGCTTGGGCGCCTTGGGCGGCATCGCCACCACACCGGTGATCAATTATCCGGAGGTTGCGATCATCGGAGTCAACCGCATCGTTGAACGCCCCGTGATCCGCAATGGCGTAGTGGTAGGGCGCCAGATGATGAACTTGTCGTCCTCATTCGACCACCGCGTGGTCGATGGAATACACGCAGCGGAGTTCGTTCAGGCCATCCGCACGATGCTGGAATCGCCGGACATCCTCTTGGCAAATCACTCAGGATCGAACATTGGTTGAGATTGCTCGCTGAATCACGATTACTATTTCATCTGGTTTAGCACCGGGAGTGAGGATCTCGGATACACCAGCCTGTTTTAGTCGTTCGACATCTCTCTTTGGAATGATGCCGCCAACGACAACTGGAATATCAACGCCACGTTCCTTCAATTTCTGGATGACCTTTGGTGCCAGGACCATGTGCGCACCGGAAAGCATCGACAATCCGATGACATCAACGTCTTCGTCGATCGCCGCCGCCGCCACGGTATCGGGAGTTTGGAATAATCCGGTGTAGACGACTTCGTAGCCTGCGTCGCGGAGTATTCGAGCAACAACTTTGATTCCTCTGTCGTGACCATCAAGCCCGACCTTCGCCACAAGAACCCTGTGTGCCATTCATCCAATGTTAGTGAAATCGTCAACAGATTCGTCAATTCGGAGCCAGTCACGGACGGAGAGTCAGATACTTGGGACCTCAATGTGCCGACCAAAAACTCCGCTCATTGTCGACATGATTTCCCCGAGGGTTGCATATGTCGAGACAGCATCAATCAATGTCGGCATCAGATTGATCGCTGGGTCAGCAGCTTGATAAGCGAGTTTTGCGAGTATCTCGTCAACCTTTGCTTGGTCTCGACTGTGGCGAATGTGGTCGAGCCGCTTCAACTGGCGCTCTTCGTCTTCGCCGGTGATCTCGAGTGTGTCGAGCGAGTCGTCCTCGTTGCCCTCCATGAATCGGTTGACGCCGACAACGACCCGTCGACCCTTACCGAACTTGACCTCAAGTTCGTAAGCGGAATCTGCAATACGTCGCTGGAAATAGTTCTCCTCAATACCATAAATGACTCCCTCTAGCATTGAACCAGAGCCCATATTGTTGATTTCAATGAAGATCTCTTCGGCTTGTCGTTCGACTTCGTTAGTTAGTGCCTCGACATACCACGAGCCGCCGAGCGGGTCGGCTACGTGGGTGACGTTTGTTTCATGGGCGATGATTTGTTGGGTGCGGAGTGCAATTCGCGCGGCCCTTTCTGTTGGCAACGCAAGTGCCTCATCCATCGAATTGGTATGCAGACTCTGTGTTCCTCCGAGCACTCCCGCCAGGGCCTCAATTGCAGTTCGCACGATGTTGTTCTCGGGTTGCTGGGCTGTCAACGAGACGCCAGCCGTCTGTGTGTGGAATCGCAACTGCAACGATCGTTCTGCCTGGGCGCCATACCTATCGTGTATCCAACGAGCCCATATCCGACGCGCGGCCCGATACTTTGCGATCTCTTCGAAAAAATCAATGTGAGCATTGAAGAAGAACGACAATCGGGGTGCGAACTCATCAATTTTCAGCCCTGCTTGCAGCCCAAGTTCAACATAGGCAAAGCCGTTTGCCAGCGTGAAGGCAAGCTCTTCGGTGGCCGTAGAGCCGGCTTCGCGGATGTGATACCCCGAAATAGAAACCGAATTCCAACGCGGCATTTCCGCTGCCGTAAATGCAATCGTGTCGCGCACCAAACGCATCGATTGCCGCGGCGGGAAGACGAACTCCTTCTGCGCTTGATATTCCTTCAGAATGTCGTTCTGAAGCGTTCCACCGAGTTTGCTCCGATGGATACCACGTTTTTCTGCCTGGGCAACAAACATTGCCAAGATCACAGCGGCCGGAGAGTTGATCGTCATTGATGTTGTGATCGACGCCAAATCAAGACCGGCGTAGAGATCCTCCATGTCAGCGAGACTGTCAATTGCCACGCCACAGCGGCCGACTTCACCTTCGGACATTGGATCGTCCGAATCGATGCCGAGCAGAGTCGGCATGTCAAAGGCCGTTGACAGACCATCACCACCCACCTTGATGATTTCCTTGAAACGGTTGTTGGTGTCTTCTGCAGTTCCAAACCCGGCGAACATTCTCATTGTCCACAACTTGGATCGGTACATCGATGCATGAGGCCCACGCGTATACGGGTACTGGCCTGGAAATTCCCCGTCATCTTCGCCGTAAACCGGTTCTAAGGGGATTCCGGACATGGTCGAGAAGTCGGCATCACGGATGGGTGATGCTTTGTAAGCCTTGTCCCAAATTTCACGGTTATTTGCCACAGGTTGTCTCCGATCTGACCAGCAGATTCTACTTAGCCGCCGTAGTTCATGCGTGTGTCTTCCATCCGAAGTACTTCGGTTGCTTCGTCTCGTCGAAACTTACCATTAACGATCTCGCCGATGAAGAATGTATGTCCGCCGCAGTCCACCGACTGGCGAAGTTCGCATTCGAGATAACTCACGGCAATATCAAGGATTGGAGCCCCGGTGATATCGGTGTGAAAACCAAATCCATTGAGAGTCTTGGTCGCCTCGTCAACTTCAACGGGTTTGGTGAACTTGCGAACGACCGCTCGGTCTTCACGGGCGATGATGTTTAGTGTGAATACTGCACCGTTAGTTATCAGCGTATGGGTTAGGGCAGATTTCTCGATACCCACCCCGAGCAGTTTGGGCTCGAACGATAACTGTGTGCACCAGTTCGCCGTCATTGCGTTGATCTGCACGCCGGCGCGAGAGCCAACTACATATAGACCCGATGGCATCGTCCACAATAATCGGCGGCGCATCTTGTCGTAGTCGGTCTGCTGCTCTTCGGTCGTAATCGTGGAAGGGAAAGGCCCGATCGCACCCGTACCGCCTGGTTTTGTCATGCACACAACTTACTGTCAGTCATACATCTATACGAAGGACTCGTGAGAGTCGTGCGGATCTAGTCTTGGCTTGGCATTTAGTTGCAATGTCTAGGTCCCAGAAAATTCATCTAGACATCTAGACAAATTCGGACTACGATCATGAAATGGCGCGACCGGGGGTATCGCAAAGAGCTCTGGCTGTCGCGCGTATGCATCTCGAGTCATCAAAAGTGTGGGTGTCAGAATTTGCAAAGGTGCCAGTAGGAGTTTCATGACTGGTAGATTTTCAAACCCTCAGGCTGTCCCTAGTGATTCGGCCCCGCTGTATGAGCAGGTCCGGCATCAAATTCAGATGCTCGTGCTTGGGCGACCACTTAGCGACATGACGCCATTGCCACCCGAATCGCAACTCATTGAATCACTTGGGGTAAGTCGGGGCACACTGCGGAGGGCGATTGAAGATCTTGTTCGCGAAGGTCTGCTCCGCACGGTACAAGGCAGTGGCACCTTTGTAAATCCGGATGAACGCGTACGGCGGGTGGTGTGGAATCGATTACGAGAAGTTGCACGCCCTGATTCGCGATTCGATATGAACTTGCAGAAGTTCGTGCCTGATTTCGCCGACAGGCATCTTGCTGACGCAACCGTTCAATCGCTTGACGCGTGGATAAATGCGGATGTCGTATTTATCGCACCTGACAACAGCACCGAAGCGCTTCGGCTACACGCGCTCGCCGATGGGAAGGCAGTACTTGTTCCGACATACGGACTAACTCGCGGTTTCGTACTCCTCAAAGGCAATCTGATAAAGGCTGTTGATCGGGGGCTCGCGGCGACGCTTGACGGCATGGAGCGATTCGGAAAACGACTCGGCCCCGCGGATTTAGCGGAGGCGGGTCATGTGGATGTCATCGTGACAGGCGCAACCGCCGTCACCATGAATGGCCAACACATTGGCGGCGGGCAGCGTTATTTGGCGCTCGAGATCAACCTGATGCGCGATCTTGATGTCGTCAACGATCTAGTTCCCGTTATTGCCGTAGTACATGACTGCCAGGTGATTGCAGAAACTGTTCAAGCCAAGCCTGAATGCGCTGTCGAAATCATTGTGACCCCAACACGAATTATCAGGTGTGGTACCAAAACAAATATTAGGAAGTTGACGGTAAAAAGTAATGGCTGATATTAGTGAAGAGTATCGAGAGATTATCTGGGAAGAATTGTTGAAAGTTGGACGCCCCGACTCTCGATTTCACTGGGATTTCTCTAGTTTCATCGCCGACTTTGAGGGCAGCGATCAATGTGTGAGTCGGATCGTCAACCTAGATTCGTTCACCTCGCGGGGTGCTGGTCGAATCTTCATTACTCCTGATAACTGCTTGTTCAGTTTGCGTGCGTATCTTCTTGAAAATGACATTCCATTCGTTATGACAACCTACGGAATCGTCCGAGGTTTCTATGAAATCGATCCCCGTAAAGTTCCGGCGTCAGATCGACGCTTTGCGGCAACACTTGATGGTTTTGACATGTATGCGACACCTGTGAACATCGAACAACTCGCAGCCGGCGAGAAATTTGCTGTTGCTGTAACGGGTGGGTCTGCGGTCAGTCGAAACGGGGTGCGTTTCGGAAAGGGACACGGGTACTTTGATTTTGAATATGCGTTGCTCACCGAGCTTGATTTGATCTCGCCTGACACTGTTGTCGTCGATGTCGTGCACGACTGTCAGTACGTCGATAAAGAATTGCCTGCCAAGGAGCACGACGTTGTTGTTGATTGGGTGATTACGCCAACACGGTCGATCTCAATAGAAAATGTTGATCGTTCACAAACACGGATTTTCTGGGATCGCATTCCGGGAACCGAATTTGAAGGTTTAGGAGTGACAAAGGAACTTGCAAAGTTTCTTGACTCCACAAAGAACTCCGGACTTCGGAGCAACAAACAAAAACAACAAAGTAGGGGGAAAATATGAATCAACTTTCACGGCGGCAATTTATTGGGCGCTCGGCGGCCGGAGGAGCAACGCTTCTCGGTCTGTCGGCGTTCTTGAATGCTTGCGCTAAATCAGATGGCAAAACTTCGTCAGGAGGTTCGGCATCTCCGTTATCGATGCAAGCAGCCTGGATCAACGATGCCGAGTTCATGGGGTATTTCATTGCAATGACGAATGGCTACTACGCGGCCGAGGGTATTGAGCTGAACTATTTGTCGGGCGGACCAGATGTCATCCCAGAAAGCTCGTTGCTTTCCGGGATTGCACCACTGGCTCTCACCACGCCGGATAGCACAATCAAGGCGATCGTTGATGATGGCGCTCCATTTGTCATCGTCGGAACGCAGTATCAAAAGAACCCAATTGGCATCGTGAGTCTGAAGAAGAGCAACATCAATGAGCCAAAAGACTTGATCGGTAAGACGCTGGCAGTACCGCCAGTCAACACCATCACTGTTGAGGCGATGCTCAAAATCAGCGGAGTAGACAAGTCACAACTGACAATCGTGCCTTACGCATACGATCCAACGCCGCTCATCAAGGGCGAAATTGACGCGTCTATGGATTTCACCACAAACGTGCCATACACCATTTCGCAGTTAGGCGAAGAAGCTTCGTCGTTTTTGCTTTATGACTTCGGCGTGACTCTGTACAACGACACTGTCGTTGTCACCAAAGATGCGCTTTCTTCACAACGCGAACTCATTGTCAAGTGGCTTCGCGCTAGTCGTAAGGGTTGGGAAGAAAACTTCAAGGACACGACTAAGTATCCGGCGATGTTTGCCGATTCGTACTTCAAAGGAACGGGCCGCACAATTGAGAACGAAGTGTTCTTTAATGGTGCCCAGCAGCCACTCATGGAATCGGACGGCGGATTCTTTTCGATGTCCGATGAAGGAATTGAGAACAACCTGAGAGCCCTTTCCGAAATTGGTATCAAGGGCACCAAAGAGATGTTCGACACGAGCCTTTTGGCGGAGATCTAAACCAACGTGTCGTCTAATACAACGACTCCTGCGCAGTCGATGGCTGGTGAAACATTGCTCAAGATTGACAATGTTTCACGCTCTTTCGACTTGCGTGGGACCGTTGTGCATGCCCTAAAAAATGTGAGTTTGCAGGTTCCTGCAGGCAGTTTTCTTGCTTTGATCGGTCCTTCGGGCTGTGGGAAGTCAACATTGCTGCGGCTGCTTGCCGGCCTTGACACTCCAGATGCTGGAGCGTTATCAGTCAATGGTGTCGACCCGTTTACCTTGCGTCAGCAGGGAAGTATTGGGATGGCATTTCAGGATCCAGCGCTCTTACCATGGCGAAGCGTCAGAAAGAATATCGCACTCCCGCTGCAAATTCTGAAGAGGAACCTGGATGAATATTCCGCCCGCATCCAGTCGCTGATTGAACTGGTTGGTTTATCGGGTTTCGAAGACGCTGTCCCAGGGCAACTTTCGGGTGGAATGCGGCAGCGTGTATCCATTGCACGTGCGCTAGTCACTGAGCCAAACATATTGCTGCTTGACGAGCCATTCGGTGCATTGGATGAAATTCTTCGACGCCAAATGAACCTTGAGTTGCAACAAATCTGGATGAAGCGACGCCCAACCACCGTGTTGGTGACGCATGCGATCGACGAAGCGATCGCCCTGGCAGATTCGGTCGCGGTCATGACGTCACGGCCAGGACGAGTAGTTGAAGTCGTGCAAATTGATCTTCCGCGGCCACGGACAACTGAAATGTTTCGTTCGACAGAGTTTCATGCGATTGCTGATCATCTTTCCGAACTTCTGTTCACTCATGCAACGGCATGAGTAGTTCGACGGGTTCATTAAGAAGATCGGCGGGGAGTCTTCTAATTGTTGTTGTCGTTTGGGAGTTGGTCGGAAAACTTGAACTCATCGCTGGCGGAACATTTCCACCGCTTAGTGCAATTTTCGGACGGTTATACGACGATCGGGCGGATTATCCGCAACATCTCGCCGCGACGTTGAGGTCTGCCGGTATCGGGTTTGCCGTAGGCAGCGTCATCGCCATAGGTTGCGGGATTCTCTTCGCCCAGTTCAAGATGCTCGAGCGGATCTTCCGCGGAGTCAGCATCACATTCTTTGCTGTGCCACTCATCGTGCTTGTGCCAGTGCTCTTGTTGGCATTTCAAGGCACGATGCCACGAATCATTTTGGCGATCATTGCGGTGTACTTCCCAGTGATGGTCTCGACACTGATCGGCGTACGCGATATCGACCCACGTTTGGCAGAAGTTATTCGGGTTTCTGGTGGGACCGACCGCGACGTCATGAGATTTGTCCGGCTTCGCGCCGCTCTTCCGGCAATATTTGCAGGGCTTCGAGTTGGCGGCCCGGGAGCACTTCTTGGAGTGATGCTGGTTGAGTTTGGTGGAGGCGTGCGCTGGGGTTTAGGAACGTATTTGCTCGGCTCGCTGGGTAGAGGAGAACCAGCACGACTGTGGGGTATTGGACTTTTGGCAACCATGATCGCGGGAATTAGCTACGGGGTGTTTTCATGGTTTGGTGCATATTTCTTGCGCACAAATCTGAGTACCACAGTTTCAATGAAAGCGTCATCGACGACGCTTGATTCAGATGATCGATACACCGGATTGCAGCGACTTGTACTTGGAATCGCATCGTTCTGCACTGTCCTTGTTTTGTGGTCCGGTGCATTGCGACTAATGAATCTTTCTCCTGTTGTCGCTCGTGGGCCAGTCGCAGTCGTTCGATATCTGTTTACTGGCGCGCGTGGAGCAGATGCGCGAGATCGTTTACTTAGTGCGCTTGGGGAGACCTTGCCACTTGCTGGAATCGGATTGATGTTTGGACTTCTTGCTGCCTTTGTTCTGGCACTCTTACTTGATCTTTTTCCGATAGTTGGCTCGGCATTCTTCCCCTTTGCACTGATATCGCAGTCGATGCCTCTACCTGCGCTAACACCATTGATCGTCTTGGTCTTTGGTAGAAGTGTGCTGGCAACCGTTGTTGTGACGTTCTCCGTCACCTTCTTTCCAAGTTATGTGACGATTGCTCAAGCATTATCTAGTTCGCCACAAGGCGCAATTGATGTTGCAGAGAGCTATGGCGCCAGGCGCCTACAGGTCTTGCGGTTCATTCGGTTGCCACAAGCAATAGGGTCGCTACTTACCGCTGCCCGTCTTGCTGCTCCGCGAGCACTGCTGGGTGTGATGATTGCCGAGTACCTTGCGACGGGTAATGGTCTCGGAAATTTGTTGAATGAATCACGTGGCAAACTTGACTACGGAATGATTTGGACAGTGGGAGCGGTGTCGGTGACGTTTGCAGTTCTTTTGACCCAGATAATCTCAAAACTTGAACGACAAATTGGCCGCAAGTTCTTGGTTTAAGCCGGTTCCCTACGTCTGCTTCACGCGGTGTCTCTTCCGCGTCAGAATTTTACTCAAGAGTTTAGAGAGGAGCTAGGTCCAGGAAAAAGATGTTCAAGATAGAATAAATAGGAAATGGAAGATAAATTCAATAAATCTGAAGAAGAGATAAAGGAAGAGCTTTCTCCCCAGGCCTATGAAGTCCTCCGCCACAAAGGAACAGAAGCGGCCTTTTCAGGGGCTTATTGGAACGAACACGGCGAAGGGATATATAAGTGCGCCGTTTGCGGAACAGAACTTTTCTCTTCAGAGACAAAGTTTGATTCCGGCACGGGCTGGCCTAGTTTTTCTAACCCGGTTAATCTGGAACACGTCGAACTTAGAGACGATGACGGTTACGGCATGAAACGGGCCGAAGTGACTTGTAAAACCTGCGGTTCACACTTGGGTCATATTTTTGACGATGGGCCAGCGGATAAGGGAGGTAAGAGGTACTGCATCAATTCAGTGTGTTTGGTTTTCCAGTTAACGCCCGAGGACGAGCACAACTAAACCAGACACAACGATTGCCGCCGCAATCAGGCGACGTTTGTGGTCGCCTTCGCCGAGCATTCTCCATCCGGCGAATGCAGCAATTACCACACTGGATTCGCGTAACGACGCAACATAACCAAGTGGCGCACGTGTTACGGCAATCAGCACGAGTGAGTATGCGCACATCGACATCAGCCCACCAATTGCTGAAGTTTTCCAAGATGTTGCAACGAATTTGCGCAGTTCGTGGGCGCGGGTAGCGACCGCCCAAATTGAAATCGTCATGGCGCCGCTGATGAACACGCTGAACGAGAATGCCAGTGGGTTGGATTGCCGTGCGCCATATGCGTCAATAACCGAATAAATACCAATAGTCACCGCAACACCAAGTGCCGGCATTACATGTCGTTTTGTTTGACCCAGTGTGAGCATCCACATGCCGCACATCAAAATAGCGATGCCAGCGATACTCAATGTCGAAAGATCGTCTTTCAACACGATCACGCCAAGTATCGCCGCACCCAGTGCACCGCCGCCGCGCGCAATCGGATACGTAACCGACAGGTCACTGCGCTCATACGAACGCGCAAGTAATACCACATATGGCAAATGACCGAGGCCACTAAAAATTGCCCAACGCCACGCAATGTTTGGTGTGCCATCCACGATCGACCAGATGACTAGCGAACTCAGAGCGAGGCAGCCCGCGAAAAAGAATTGCGCCCAAAGTGCGAGAAACCTGTCACTTGTTTGTTTGATCGAAATATTCCAACCTGCATGCAACACTGCAGCGGTTAGAGCCAACACTGTTGCAAGTAGCACGGGCACGAGCCTAAAGCGCACAGTGGAGCAACATCGGCACGGATGTAAGGGCGTAGCGTGGATACACATGCGTGCCGAAGTTGATCGCCCAATTGGGATGTTTGACTCGGGCTTTGGTGGTTTAACTGTGGCGCGTGCAGTGATTGATCTGCTGGCAAGCGAACATCTCGTATATATAGGTGACACGGCGCGTTATCCGTATGGTCCTAAGTCGGCTATCGATGTGCGAAGTTTTGCGATGGAAATTGCGCACAGCCTGGTAAATGATTTCAACGCCAAGATGATTGTCGTTGCGTGCAACACTGCGGCATCGGTAGCGCTCGAAGAACTTCAAGCCAGTTTGCCAGTTCCTGTAATTGGTGTAGTTGAGCCAGGCACACGTGCTTTGGTGCGTGTGACCCAAAACAAAAAAGTTGGCGTGATCGGCACGGTTGGCACTATTTCGTCTGGGGCATATGAGCGTGCAGTTGTCCAAACGCAAGCGAAGGTAACGCTTACCGCTGTGGCCTG
This sequence comes from Acidimicrobiaceae bacterium, assembly GCA_013204455.1. Lineage (GTDB taxonomy): Bacteria > Actinomycetota > Acidimicrobiia > Acidimicrobiales > Ilumatobacteraceae > BACL27. The sequence goes on along the minus strand of JABMNW010000145.1, from coordinate 359 downwards.
CCCAGGGTTTGTCGAGTTCGTCGAACGCGATCAGACATCCGGTGATGAGGTGCGGGTTCTCGCTAGGCGATTGTTGGCTCCATTGCGCGAATCTGGCGTCGACGCATTATTGCTTGGATGTACGCATTACCCGTATTTGTCAAGCGTTATTAGCGAAGTTATGGGACCAGATGTTGTGCTCGTGAGTAGCGCTGATGAAACTGCATTTGCTGTTCGCGACGCACTCGAAGCGAACAAAACTGCTCGTAAAGTTATAGATAACAATCGTGGTACACACGAGTTTTATTCGTCTGGTGATGTGAATCATTTCGCCGAACTCGGGCGACGTTTGTTAGGACCAGAATTAGCAGATGTAAAAT
>JABMNW010000144.1 GCA_013204455.1 Acidimicrobiaceae bacterium | reverse complement strand
TGTCGTACCGCTTGCAAGATAGTTCGCACCATTAGCGGAGTCGTTAGTTTTCTAAAAGTTATTGCCACAAGTTTTTTATCCAGCGATGCGGCTGGCGAAAGGTTTAGGGCTCGTTTTCGGACAAATGTGTATGGATTCGAGTTGAGAACAATTGTGAAATAGCCATTTGGAATTTTGCGTCCGTCGATTTCGACATTGAAGTGCGGAAACTTGCGGTTATAAGTGACAAACCAGGCTTGTAGTGCGGCAAATACAAACAATGGTTGTCCGATCGCGCGTTTTAATGATGCATGTCGTTCGACGAGTTCGACGACGGCGGCGTCGTAGCCGATACCTGCATGAAAACAGAAGTAGCGACCATTGGCACGCCCGAGACTTATCGGATGAATGTTGCTGTGATCTAGCCCAGCGCCAAATTGTTGCAATGCAAGAAGCGGATCATTGGAAGCGCCAAGACTTCGCACAAACACATTTGTTGATCCGCCGGGCAACATTGCCAACGCCGTATTACTGCCGGCCAATCCAGTAGCCACCTCGTTGAGCGTGCCGTCGCCACCAAAGGCAACAACTGCATCCATGCCACGTTGGGCTGCATCGTGAGCAAATCGAGTCGCATGACCGCGTTCATTGGTCTCTACAACTTGCACGCTGTGATGTCGAGCAAGGTACTGATGCACCGACACGGTGTTACGAGGGTTAACCGAGGCTGCGAACGAGTTCACAATGAGCAAGATTTGCAAGATCTTTTACGGTATCAGGAGATTTGGATGGGATAGATGGCCGACTGTTGGTAACAATGAACATCATGAATATTGTCGTATGCGTTAAGCAAATCCCAGATCCTGCAAGTCCGGGCGCCCTGGACGCCACGACCAACACGCTCAAGCGTGAAGGGAAATTAATCCTCGATGAGTCCGACGCCTACGGCGTAGAAATGGCGCTACAACTTGTCGCCACAGCCGGAGGTGGCGAAGTGAGCATCGTCTCGATGGCGCCGAATGGAGAAACTTCTGGAATGCGTACCGCACTTGCAATGGGTGCTACCAGAGGGTTGTTGGTCAGTGATCCTGCACTTGCTGGTTCAGATGCATTGACAACAGCAAAAGTTCTTGCCGCAGCGATTACCAAACTTGGTGGCGCAGATCTCGTGATTACAGCAACCGAATCATCCGATGGTTACACCGGCACTGTGCCAGAACAAATCGCCGAAGTGCTCGGGTTGCCATCAGTGACATTCGCTAAGAAGGTAAAAATTGAGGGCTCAATATTGAAGGTAGATCGACAAAGCGAATCGGGTTACGACGAAATTGAGTGCACACTGCCAGCAGTCATCAGCGTGACCGCCGGTGTAGTCGAACCGCGTTACCCAAGTTTCAAAGGCATCATGGATGCAAAAAAGAAACCGCTGGAAGTCGTGACGGCAAGTGATCTTGGAATTACGCCGGTCGGGTGGGCCGCTGCTGGTCAAAAAATTGTGTCTGTGACAAAGGCAGAAGCGCGTCAAGCGGGTCAAGTTTTCGAAGACGATGGCGAAGCGTTCGGCAAGATTGTTGCATTCCTCGAAAATTTAAAGTTGATCTGAAAGCGAGACGGTAGATAATCATGGCAATCAATAACATTTGGGTTTTCGCTCAGTCGGCTGGCGACATTGCAACCACTGGCACACTCGAATTGTTAACCAAGGCTCGTTCGCTAACAAGCAAAGTTACGGCGTTCGTGGTTGGAGATGCATCAGCAATTTCGGCCTCGCTTGGCGAACACGGTGCTACAAAGGTTTACGCAACAGGTGACTTGGATGGCAAGTTGCCAGGGGTGGCGGTTTCTGCCGCGATGAAGTCAGTCATCGATGGCGGTGACTGCCCAGATGTGATTATGTTCCCGCAAAATTACGAAGGCCGCGACACGTTGGCCCGTCTGTCTGTCAAATTAAATCGCACAGTGTTAACCAACAACATCGACATCGCCGACTCGCCTGACGGAGTTGTCGCAACCACACCAGTTTTTGGTGGCAATATTCTTGTAACAACAGTATTCACTGGACCTGGGCCGCATTTGGTTTCATTCCGGCCAAAAAGTTTTGCCGCAGAGCCAGCATCCAATAGTGCTGCACCAGAGGTTGTGGCTGTTGTTGTTCCTGATCTTGGTGCGCAGGGTGGGGCGCGTGTCATTGCGCTTCATACAGAACAAACATCTGGACCGAAACTTGACGAAGCTCTAATTGTTGTCTCGGGTGGTCGCGGATTAGGTGAAGCGGGGAACTATTCGATGATCGAAGAACTCGCTAAACTTCTTAAGGGCGCACCTGGAGCATCACGTGCAATCGTCGACGCTGGCTGGGTTCCGTACTCGTATCAAGTTGGCCAGACGGGCAAGGTTGTTAAGCCGAATGTTTATATCGCTGCGGGGATTTCCGGTGCGACACAGCACATGGTTGGAATGAAGGGCTCAAAGAACATCATTGCGATCAACAAAGACAAAGAAGCACCAATT
>JABMNW010000143.1 GCA_013204455.1 Acidimicrobiaceae bacterium | reverse complement strand
GATGATCAAGCAGTTGCTCGACGAAGTGCATTCGATGACATTGGACAATCCGTCGCGTGAGCGACTCGCTGAGATATATGAGCGTTCGATCGTTGAGTTAACTACGGCGTTGTCACCAGACTTACAAGAAGAACTACGGATGCTCGCTTTGCCGTTTCGTGATGGCGAAATACCAACTGATGCCGAGTTGCGTGTGGCTAAGGCGCAACTCGTAGGTTGGCTTGAGGGTTTGTTCCATGGCATTCAGGCGACAATGTTTGCTCAACAATTGTCGGCACGCCAACAAATCGAACAGCGTCAACTTCAATCTGGGGAAACTCCGACCGCTCAGCCAGGAGAACGCCCGGGCACTTACCTGTGAGGGGGGATTCATTCACCCACCTTCACGTTCACACCGAATTTTCGATGCTAGATGGCGCATCGCGTTTGGATGAGTTAGTTGAGCGAGCAGCTTCAGATAACCAAAAAGCACTAGGTATTACCGACCACGGGAATATGTACGGGGTAATCGATTTTTATAAAGAGTGCATGAAGCATGGCGTCAAGCCGATCATCGGTACAGAGGCCTACATGGCGTACGAAACTCGCACCGAACGTCCAACACGGCGTGGAAAAATTGACGACAGTGGTGGCGACACCGAAGCGGGCAAAAAACTTTACTACCATCTAACGCTTCTCGCCGAAAATAATCAGGGCTACCAAAACCTGATCCAGTTAGCGAGCCTTGCATTTCTCGAGGGGTATTACTACCAGCCTCGCATGGACTGGGAATTACTCGGCAAATATCACGACGGACTGATAGCCACATCAGGTTGTCTTGGTGGGCATGTACTGCAGGCCTTAAAAAATGGCAAGGAGGCTGAAGCGTTAAAGACAGCCGCGCGACTGCAAGATATTTTTGGCAAAGATAATTTTTTTATCGAATTGCAAGATCACGGCATCCCACTTCAAATCGAGACGAATCCAAAATTAATTGAGATCGGCAAGAAACTTGGTGCGCCACTACTGGCGACTAATGACTGTCACTACACCCACCGTGACGATAGTCAAGCGCATGATGCCTTGTTGTGCGTACAGACTGGTTGCACGATTGCCGACCCAAATCGGTTGAAGTTTGAGGGTCACGAGCATTATCTAAAGACGGCTCAAGAAATGCGTTGGTTGTTCCGTGAACAACCAACCGCGTGCGATAACACATTGTGGATTGCCGAACGAGCAAAAGTTGAAATTCAATTTGGTGTTCCGGTATTGCCAGATTTTCCGATTCCAGCGGGATTTGAAACTGATCATGCGTATTTAGAAGACCTCACTTGGGTCGGAGCCAAAGAGCGTTGGGGTGAGAAGTTGCCGAGTGAAGTCGTCGAACGTCTTGCCTACGAATTGAAAACCATTAAAACTATGGGATTCAGTTCGTATTTTTTAATTGTTTGGGATCTTGTGCGTTACGCGCGCGAGCGGTCAATTCGGGTTGGCCCGGGACGTGGTTCGGCCGCCGGATGTGCAGTCGCGTATTCATTACGAATCACCGATTTAGATCCAATTCGCTACGACTTATTGTTTGAGCGATTCCTTAATCCGGGGCGTCGCAGTATGCCAGACATTGACATGGACTTCGACTCGCGGTATCGCGACGAATTGATTCGCTACGCATCAACTAAATATGGACGTGACCATGTTGCTCAAATCATCACCTTTGGCACGATCAAAGCACGCAACGCCGTACGCGATGCGGCTCGCGTGCTTGGCTATCCGTACGGGTTGGGGGATCGAATTGCCAAATTAATGCCGCCACTAGTTATGGGACGCGACACGCCACTCAAATACTGCTTCGAAGAAAATGAAAAGCATCTCTCTGGTTTCAAAGCCGCGACCGAGCTGCGCGCGCTTTACGACACAGATCCAGATGTGAAGCGAATTGTTAATGTGGCTCGTGGCTTGGAAGGACTAAAACGCTCAGTCGGGATTCACGCGGCAGCTGTGGTGATTACCAAAGAGCCACTCACGCAGTATCTACCAATACAGCGCAAAGCAGATTCTGGTCAATCACCAGAGCTAGCGCCAATTGTTACGCAGTACGAAATGCATGCAGTCGAAGAACTTGGTTTGTTGAAGATAGACATCCTTGGGCTACGCAACCTTGACGTGATCACTGACACGAACAAGATGATTCAAGAACTGCGCGATCCGAACTTTGATATCGACAAAGTTTCTCTTGACGACGAAAAGACGTATCAGTTATTGCGTCGTGGTGACACGATTGGTGTTTTCCAGTTGGAGTCGACGAACATCCGATCGTTAGTGCGTAGTTTGGCGCCAAATACGATCGACGATCTCGCGGCCGTCGTGGCACTGTTTCGTCCTGGACCAATGGGCGCAAATATGCATAATGATTTCGCCGACTTTAAGAATGGTCGTAAACAACCCGAACTGTTTCATCCGGATGCGCAAGAAGTACTCGGTGACACGTATGGGTTGATGATTTATCAGGAAAGCATGATGCGTGTCGCACAGAAATTTGCAGGCTACAGCCTCGAGAAAGCCGATGACTTGCGCAAGGCATGTGGCAAAAAAAATCGTGAGGACATGGCCAAGGAGCGTGAAAGTTTTGAGAGCGGCTGCGTTGCCAAGGGATATGGGGCGGTGCTCGGTGCAAAACTTTTCGACTCAATTGAACATTTTGCCGATTATGCATTTGGTAAGAGTCACGCTTATGGCTACGGATTTCTTTCCTATCAGACGGCATATCTAAAAGCCCATTATCCCGTCGAGTACATCGCCTGCTTACTTACGAGCGTGAAAGCCAACTATGAACGAGCTGCAGTATTTCTTGCTGATGCACGAGCGAGCAACATCGTTGTGCGTACTCCCGACATAAATTCATCTGGTGTGGATTTTGTGCCGGTGATTGATGGCGAGCAACGAGTAATCAGTTTTGGGCTTTCGGCGATTCGGAATGTTGGTGAGGGATTAGTTACACAATTGGTTGAATATCGTCGGGACCATGGACCATTTACATCGTTCTACGATTTCGCTGATCGCGCGCCAGTGACAACTCTGAATAAGCGCACTGTTGAGTCGCTAATAAAAGCCGGAGCATTCGATTCGCTTGGTCATCCAAGAAAAGGTCTTCTGGCGGTTTGCGAGCCAATCATTGACAACACACTTGAGCGTCGCCGCGAACGCGACCAAGGAGTAATGAGTTTGTTCGATGATGCCATTGATAAACATGGTACAAAATTTGGATTCTCCGAACGTATTGAGATTCCACAAATTAATTATGAGAAGTCTGAACAACTAAAGATTGAGCGCGAAATGCTCGGTCTATATGTCTCCGACCATCCATTGCGTGGAGTAGAAGGTCAACTGCGTCGCCGAGTCGAGTGTTCGTTGGCCGATCTAGAAGAAAAACCTGATGGCGCATACTTAATGCTGGGCGGGGTGATCACTTCCGTCGAGCGGAAGTTCACGCGTAAAGGTGATCAAATGGCGACGTTGACGATTGAAGATTTACAAGGTTCGATTGAGATCACGGTATTCCCAAAGACATTCGCTAGTTACGGACATCTGATTGAGGAAGACACAATTGTCACTGTTCGGGGGCGTCTGGATCGTCGTGATGACTCGCGGGTGTCGTTTAACGCACAGGAAATTCGTATTGTCGAGCCAATGCGATCTAGTGATATGAGTTTGCACATCGAACTAGCGGGTAGATCTCTTTCGCAAGAAGATATTTTTGATTTGCAAGAGTTACTTAAGGAGCACAGTGGACAGACTCCAGTGCAGTTGCACCTGCCAGGTGGAAAGGCACTGAGACTTCCTGGCGAGTTCAACGTTGATATCGACCGTGCAATGGGTGTCCTGCGTGCGCTTTATGGCAACAGCGTTTATATTGGGTAGTTAATTAACGCGTGCTATCGGAAATCAGGTTTTTTGCTGGCAGAATAGAGGTGCTATGTCACTCGTTGTTAAGACCAAAGATGCGTCCGCGCTGATGGATACTGACCTTGATGAACTCGCCGCAATGGGCGGAGCGTTCGGCATTGGTGTTATTTCCAAGGCTAAAGAAGATTGGGTTCTGTTCGCTAGCGCACGTCTGGACGACAAGTTGCACGGGTTTTTGTTTTCGACGCTTGAGCGAATCGGTGGCACGCCGTGCGTATTGTTGGGGATGCTTAGCGTCAAGCGCACATCCAAGCGTGACCAAATACTTAAAGGGTTAATGAGCGAGGCATATCATCGCGCGTTGATGGCGTTTCCAGATGAAGATGTCGTAGTCGGCTCGCGATTTGTCGATTCTGACGGACTCGAAGCCTTCAAATCATTGACCGAATTGATCCCACGGCCAGATCATCGAGCAGTCGGGGAAGAGCGTGCATGGGGTCGTCGGCTTGCGCGACGCTTTGGCTGCGAAGCAACCTACGACGAGCAATCGTTCGTTATTAAGAGCAATGGTCAAAGCGGCTATATGGATTTTGAATCATCCAAACCAGCCGGGGCACCTGTAGACATCGTGTCAATGTTTAAGAATGTTTCGGCCAAAAAGGCTGGCGTGTTAGTCGTGCACGGTTGGACGATGACCGAAAATCTTCTGAAACTCGGCAAACACTAGGTAACTGTTATGCAGTTTGCGGACTGCGTTCGCTCGCGGAAAATGGTGCGGTCATTTCGCCCAGATTTAGTTGCTCCCGAGATACTTGAACGAGTAGTTGAACTTGCATCCTGGGCGCCGTCGGCCGGCAAGACTCAGGGCTGGCATCTCGTCGTGTTGCAGAATGATAATACGCAGAAGTTTTGGGATACAACGTTGCCGCTCGAACGACGCGCTTCATTTCGTTGGAAGCATTTATTCGAGGCACCTGTGATTGCACTGGTGTTTGCAGATGCGCAGGCATACCTTGAGCGTTATAGCGAACCAGACAAATCAGCGACAGGACTTGGCGAACAAGTTGGCAATTGGCCAACTCCGTATTGGACGGTGGATGCATCATTCGCCACGATGCAACTTTTGCTTGCCGCGCACGATGTTGGTCTTGGCGCGTTATTCTTTGCGGTATTCTCCGGTCAAGCCGAGTTGCGCAAACAACTCAATGTTCCGGATGGGCTACAACTAATTGGAGCGATTGCGATGGGCTGGCCACGCGATCAGGTACACAGTGAGCGCGGCACAAGCGCCAAGCGGGCGCGTCGAAAACCATCACAGATTATGCATCTCAATTCTTGGTGACGCACTGCGTAACGCAGTGTTAAGTTCGTCAACCGTGGTTGCTGGTGCAGCGCAGGTGTAGTGCTGACAAACAAACGCAAAACCCTCAGGGCGACTAGCCCATAGCGGCGAGTCGTAAGGCTCACCCCAAGCAATTACGGCACTTGGCAGCCATTGTTTTTGTATTTCGCTCAGAAGGTCAGGTCGCTTTCCAGTGATTGCAATCTCGGTTACGCCTGTGTTTTGAAGAAGTACAGCGCTAAGTAAATTGCTAAACGCACTTGGTGCACTGGCGGTGATTGTTGTGAATAGCCGCAAGATATCTAATGCCGCTTTTTCATACTTTGCGTGTCCGGTTAGCGCGCCAAGTCGGAACAGAGCAGTTGCAGCAGTTGAGTTGGCTGACGGAGTGGCGTTATCAAGCAGATCTTTTTGTCGAACAATTAGTTGTTCTGCATCATCGGCAATCGTAAACAGGCCAGAATTTGTCGGGTCCCAGTAACTTGACAGCAGTTCATCGGCCACTTCGCGTGCGTGCGATATCCAAATTGCTTTGCCTGTTGCCTCGCCGAGACGAGTGAATGCATCCACGAGATGTGCCAGGTCGCAAGCCAAGGCACGGTGACGGGCACGTGGTTGGCCAGACTCTTGCCAACTACGAAACCATCCGCCAGTTTTGTTACGTAATTCGCGCAACAAAAATTCTCCGTTTTGGATTGCTGCGTCTAGCCAATCTGAGCGATTAAACAACACGGCAGCTTCAACAAGTGATGCTGTCATCATTGCATTCCATTCGGTGAGTACTTTGTCATCCAGTAGCGGCCATGTTCGTTCTGATCTAGCAGTAAATAGCCGAGTACGAATGTCGTCGATTTTGGCGGTGCGGCTAAATGCCCCGCGATGATTAATCCTGGTTGGTATGTTCTTACCTTCGAAGTTCCCCGCATCTGTGATTTCATACCATTCGAGGGCTGTGTCTACAAGATCCTCTGGCAGGATTCGCCGGAGATCATCTGGTGTAAATACATAAAAGTGGCCTTCGTGCGAGTGTCCGTGCTCGTCAAGCGAGTCGGCATCTTGTGCGCTGAAGAATCCGCCTTGCGAATGGCGTAAATCTCGCAAGACATATTCAATTGTTTCTTCAACGATCTGTTTCCAGCGTGGCTCATTGAACACAACGGCGGCATGCGTATAAACTCGCACGAGTAACGCCTGGTCGTAAAGCATTTTTTCGAAGTGTGGCACGAGCCATTTTTCGTCAACGCTGTAACGTGAAAAGCCACCGCCAAGGTGGTCATACATTCCGCCGGAAGCCATTGCGTCAAGAGATGTTGCGATGATCTGACTAGTCGTGTTATTGGTTGTGTTATTTGTTGTTTTATGCGTGTCATCTAAATAACTACGAATAAGTAGATCCAGGTTCATTGTGCTTGGAAATTTTGGCGCGGTGCCAAAACCACCCCATTGCGAATCGAACGAGTTGGTCAGATCATTTACGGCACGATGAAAGAGCTCAATTTTTGGTAGTGACCCGTCGGGAATGATCGCTGAAGTGCGACCGAGAGATTCGACAAGTGCCGAAATATTGTTGTTGATGTCGCCACGACGGTTATTCCATGCGTCGTTAATTGCGAGCATTAATTTTGCAAACGACGACTTTGGAAAATAGGTTCCACCAAAAAATGGCTGACCATCTGTGGTCATGAACACGGTCATTGGCCAACCGCCGCGCCCTGACATTGCCTGAACAGCGTCCATGTATAGCGCATCAATGTCTGGACGTTCTTCACGGTCTACTTTGATGCTGACAAATAATTCATTCATCAACTTTGCTATCTCTAAGTCTTCAAAGCATTCGTGGGCCATGACATGACACCAATG